>DATJUD010000027.1:0-3303 GCA_035502695.1 Acidobacteriaceae bacterium | reverse complement strand
TTATATTTTTGACAAGGTCGCCCGTTTTGGCACAACAACTCATTACCCCGAAAGTTTCCACTCTTTCTTCTTCAGAATTTTTCCGTCGCATCGACACCATCCAAGCCGCCGTCGCTGTTTTCGACTGTGATGGCACCCTCTGGTCCGGCGACGCCGGCGTCGGCTTCATGCAATGGTCCATGGAATCCGGACTGCTCTCTCGCGAAGCCTGCAACTGGATGGATGCGCGCTATCGCGCCTACATGCGGGGCGAAGTTTCTGAGCTCGCCATCTGCGGCGAAATGGTGCAGATCTATCGCGACCTGCGCGACTCCGAGCTGCGCCGGGCTGTGCATACGTATTTCGACGAGATGATGCGCCCCAACATTTTTCCTGAGATGCGCGAAGCCTGCAATCGACTGCAACAGCGCGGAACCATCGTGTGGGCCGTCAGCTCCACCAACGGCTGGCTGATTGAAGATGCCATGCAGCACTTCAACATCCCTGCCGAACGAGTCCTCGCAGCCCGCGTTCGCGTCACCAATGGATTGATCACCGAAGAATTGCTCGACATCCCCACGGACGAAGGCAAAGTGCAATCGCTGGCGCGCGTAGGCATCACTGAACCCGATGCGGTCTTCGGCAATTCCATTCACGATGCCGCCATGCTTGCCATCGCGAAGCATCCGTTCGTCGTCAATCCTACAGCGGAGCTGACGGAAATTGCCGCAGTGCAAGGATGGCCGGTATTTCAGCCCGGCCCTGTCCATCCTTGATGCCGTTGCCTGGCGAACACTCTGACCGCAGCGCAGCTTCTCCCTTGCGCATCGCGTCCCTGCAGCCCAGCATCACCCTCACCCTGCAACGCCTCGGCCGCCTCGATGATCTGGTAGCCTGCACCCGCTACTGCGGCGAGGCTTTGCCGGAGCTCGTCCATCGCGACATAAAAATCATCGCCGACTCTTGGTCCTCCACCATGGAAGAATTGCTGGCGGTCGAACCGAATCTCGTGATCGCCTCCGTTCCCTACCGCATGGAATCGCTGGCCGCCATTCTGCGCGCCGGCTGTCCCGTGTTGACGCTTGCCCCGCACACCCTGGCCGACATTTTCGCCGACATCCGTCTGATCGGCTCGGTGGTTCATGCTTCCGATCGCGCGGAAGAACTGGTTATGGAACTCGCCTCCAGCATCGAGGCTGTTCGCCTTCAGTCTGCCAACGCCTCCAACCGTCCACGCGTCTATTGCGAGGAGTGGGGCAAGCCGCTCATCCATTCCCAGCCTTGGGTGAAGGAACTGGTCGAAGCCGCAGGCGGCGAGTTCCTTGGCGACCCAGGCAAAACTACCACTGCGGACACCGTTGCAGCCAGCGATCCCGACATTCTCGTCTTCGCCTGGTGCGGCGCAGGAGATCGCGTCCCATTGGCTCGCGTCGTCGATCAGCGCGGCTGGCAATCGCTGCGCGCAGTTTCAAATGGCCGCGTCTATTGCATCCCCGACGAGTTTCTCAACACCCCCGCCCACCCAATTGTCGAAGGCCTCGACTGTCTCGCCGCGGCGATCCATCCAAATCGATTCGCTCGGCATCCGCGACTCATTTCCCTCGCCCATTCGCAGAAGCAGCCGTAAATCACTATCCTATGGGAGTAATGGAACCGGATGTTGAAGTAGCCCCGCAGCCTGAATCAGAAAAACCTCGGATGCGTGCCGTGGTTGCCGCCTTGATTTTGCGAGACAAGAAAGTTTTCATTTGTCAGCGCAAGGCCGGTACCGCCATGGGATTGCAGTGGGAATTTCCCGGCGGAAAAATCGAGCCCGGCGAAACTCCCGAGCAGGCCCTGCGTCGAGAGCTCGAAGAAGAGCTTGGCATCGAGGCCAAAATCGGTCCCTTCATCGCCGAGGTGCAGCACAACTATCGCAACGGCGGCTCCATCCACCTGCGATTTTTCGCTGTCTACCACTTCGAAGGGGATATGCAGAATCGCATCTTTCAGGACATGCGCTGGGCGGAACTGCGCGACCTGCCTGCCTACAATTTCCTCGCCGCCGATCGAAAATTTATCCGCGACCTGGCCCACGGGAAAATTCTTTAACTGCTCGGCGCAAATAGCATCGCCAACGACAAACCGATTACGATGACCGCCGTTCCCCACGCGATCACATTGAACCAGTGATTGTTGGTGTGCTTGCCCATCAGCTCCGGTTTGTTAATCAACACCAGCATCAGGATCATTACAATCGGCAGCAGAACTCCGTTCAACACCTGCGAATCGATGATCACCTTCACCAGCGGGAAGTGCGGCAACAGAACCAGCCCGGCTCCTGCGCCAATCAACAACGTGTAGAGCCAATAAAACGCGGGCGCCTCGCTGAAACTTTTATCCAAACCCGATTCAAATCCCATGCCTTCGCAAACCGTATAGGCGGTCGACAACGGCAAGATGGACGCGGCAAATAACGACGCATTGAACAGCCCGGCCGCAAACAAGATAAATGCGTATTGCCCTGCCAGCGGCTTCATCGCCTCCGCCGCATCGGATGGCACCTGGATTGCCCCCATCCCGTGGACATACAGCGTTGCCGCGCACGCCACCACAATGAACCACGCCACAATATCCGTAAACAGGCAGCCGACAATCACATCCCATCGCGACGGGGTTAATTGCCGTTCGTTGACGCCTTTCTCCACCACCGACGACTGAAGATAAAACTGCATCCACGGCGCAATGGTGGTGCCGATGACCGCAACCGTCATGGCAATGTAACCCGACGTGTGCCAGGCGTGACGCGGAGGAAGTTTTACTGTTGCCGCCAACGCCGTATGCCAATCGGGGTGGGCAAAAAATCCGGCAAAGATGTACGCGAGATAAAATGCCGAGGCCACCAGAAAAATCTTTTCGACATTTTTATAGTCACCTTTGACCACCAGCAGCCATACCAACGCGGCGCAAATTGGAACCGAAATATATTTGCTGATGTGGAACAGCTGCATGCTGCCAGCAATGCCGGAAAATTCCGCAACGACGTTTCCAAAATTCACAATCACCAGCAGGATCATCATGATGAACGTGATGCGAAGACCGAACTCTTCGCGAATCAAATCGCTCAGCCCCTTGCCGGTCACCGCGCCCATGCGCGCGCACATTTCCTGCACCACAATCAGCGCCAGAGTCACTGGGATCATCGTCCACAGCAGCATGTAGCCGAACTGCGCGCCTGCTTGGGAGTAAGTGAGGATTCCGCCGGCGTCGTTATCGACATTGGCGGTAATAATGCCCGGCCCGATGACCGCTAGAAATAATATGAGTTGGGTCTTCCAGCGTTGT
>DATJUD010000026.1:0-31880 GCA_035502695.1 Acidobacteriaceae bacterium | reverse complement strand
TTACCTGCACTGGTGGTGCGATACAGCACGGTGGATCTAACGCAGCTTCCGACCAGAGTGGCGCAGGGAATTGGCAACGGGACGTACCATAGCGCTGTGGTCGGGGCGTGTGCTCCGGCGAATCAGAACGGCTTCACGGCGTACCAGATCGTGATCCTGCTATATTGATCGATGCGCGTTAAGAAGCTGGACCGGTCGGCTCCATATCCAGCAGATTATTAAAGCGGTTGAAGTAGTTGAACAATCCGATGGCCGCCATCAGTTCGACAACTTCCCCTTCAGAGAACACGTCGCGTACCTGCTGCCATTGCTCGTCGGTGAGCGGGGATTCGTTACGTGTCATCCACTCCGCCAGTTGCAGCGCTACTTTTTCCTGATGCGTAAAGTCGGTGCGGTCGGCATAGTCGGCCAGGTTGACCAACTGATCGTCGCTCCATCCAAGTTTTTTGCAAATGCGAGAATGCGACGCCAGGCAGTAGCTGCATTGGTTCAACTGCGAGGTACGCACAATGGCCAGTTCCTTCAACTTGAGCGGCAAGGTGCCGGTGTGCAGGACAGCCTCAAAATGCGCGATCATGGTCTGAAAAATCTCGGGACGGTGAGCGACAGTGCGAAACATGTTCGGCACATTTCCGCGTTGCTGCAGATATCGATCGTAGATCGCACCTGTTTCGGCCGTAACCTGGTCGCGACCTAACCGCGAAATTCTGGGGGTGATGGTTTCCATATCGTCTCCGACTTCGATGATAGCAATCGAGGTTGCCGCGGTCACTCGCTCGCGTCGAGTGCCGTTACGAGGGAGAGAAAATATTGGGCGACCGCTTTGACGATGGTTCGGCGATTTGTTACCTTACGATGTAGGCGAATCCCACCGCGTCCCCACTCCTCAGTAGCTCAATGGCAGAGCATTCGGCTGTTAACCGAAGGGTTGTAGGTTCGAGTCCTACCTGAGGAGCCAAGCCTTCAACAGCTTAGCTCCCCATGCGCTCTGCTTGCGCTCTATCCCACCTGAAAAGCCAACCGCGCGACTTTCAGCCCGGCTGTCTCCATCTCATCCGTCACCACGTCCCCGTAGATGTTCATGGTGGTGCGAATGTCGGAATGGCGCATCATCTTCTGTTGCACCGCTACGGGAGTCCCCACGGCATCCAGCCAAGAGCGGTACGTGTGTCGGAATGTGTGCGTCCCAAGGTGGCCTAGTTTTGCCGCTTCTGCCGCACGCACTAACTCCCGCCACACGCCCGTGTATGAATACGGGAGTCTGCCGAGTTTGAGCGGGCTTGCAAACATCCAGTCCTCAGCTCCAGAAAAATCGGAACGCTGTTTGAGTGCCTTAAGGCGCTCCAACAGTTTATCGCTGAGATTGAATGTCCGGGCGGAACCTTCCGTTTTCACATCGGCAACAATTTGCTCCACAATTCCGCGCCGTATGCTCAGACGTGCCCCAAGCCAATCCACGTCACTCCACCGCAGTGCCAACGCCTCACTGATGCGTAGGCCCAAGCACACAGAGAGCAGCGCGAGAGAGGCAAAAGGTTCATGCAGTTCTCCCAGCAGAGTGTGGAACTGCTCAACTGTGAGGCTACGCGCCTTCCGCACCTTGCGCATGGCTCCCTTGTTTTGCACCAGAGAAATGGGATTGCGGCTGATGTCCAGAAGTCCAGACCACATCGCAAACTCCACCAGCCCGTGCATGAGTGAGCGCACGTGTGTCTTCGACTTCGGAGACAAGGGCAGCTCCCGGAGCCACAATTCAACGGGGCGGGGCTGTAAGGTCCCGATGGCCTTGTCTCCCCACTCCGGCATTATGTGATTGTTGAGGAAAGAGCGGTACACCCGCGCCGTGGAATGGCGGGAAGGCATCCGCTCTGCCTCATATCTTCCAATCACGCTACGCACCGTGTCCCCCGTTTGTGGCTTGGTTGGCTGGTGAATCTGAAGGCGCTCCGCCTCTTTCCATGCGGCTGCCTTGGATGGTAATTCTTGCTTGGTCCCGATGCGCTTTGAGCGGCGAACCGGGCCATCGTACCAGAGGTAATTCCAAGTCTTGCGCCGCTTGTCATAACGCACTGACCCTGTTGTGTGACGCTGTACCCTCATTGCTGCCTCCTCTCAGCAGGCACAGCGGATGACGGGACCAGCATAGCATCCAACTCAGTTCTCAGAAACCGCCACACACACCGCTCCACTCCGGACAGCCGATGGGAGGGGACCTTCCTTTCGCGTGCCCATAACAGGAGCGTCCGAGGTTTGACCTTGAGGTATGCGGCAGCCTCTTTTGCAGTGAGCCACTCAGTTTGCACAATAGTTCTCCTATCCCGGATGGCTCCCCTTCCACCCGGGTAAATCAGCTCATTTTTTCCATGAGATTGAGGGCGCAGAATCCACGCCGAATTTCCACTTTCGGGAAATTAATCGTTGATATGGAGTTGTGGATTGCGGCGACTTTGAGAGGGGGTGTCGGCAAGATTTCACCCACCCCCTGCATCACGCCCTTGTGTGCCACCGCGTCAGCGGCACAGCATTGTTTACGCCGCGAGTATTGGTGGTTCTATTCCTCTTTCCACAAAATACAAACAATGTCCTTGTGCCCGGCACAGGTGGCACACCACTACGACGCCCGGAGGCGCACGCCTAATAGACCACGTACGGGATTGGGATTCCCGGCGATACGCTTGCGGCCCGAGTGCCAACGCGCTCTCACGCCCTCCAAAATCCGCTTGACTTCTGAGCTGCCAACCTCCAGCGGACGGCCCATCCACCTGTGGATTGCAGCCTCTACTTCCGGTATTGGGGTCACGGCATCCGCGTCTGCCTCAAGGCACTCCTCAATGAATGGACGAGCTAGATCGTTCTCATCCAACACATCCTCTGAAGCGTCTAAGACAGCCGAGGGAGGATTGTCCCCGTTGAAAACTTCATGAGCGATCTTGATCAGCCGCCAAAGGATGCCGGGGATTTCAGCCTCCAATGTTTTCTCGAGGTTCAAATCTTCACGCCCGCTGAAGTCCGCACGGAAAGGCACAAACCGCAGCCGCCCTTTGAAAGCAGCCGTGGCTGGCAACACTGGCCGCTCATTGGTAGTTAGCACCAGTGTGTGTGTCGGCGCAAAGGCTGATTCGTTCTCATACAGCTTTGCTCCGGTGAGTGAATCTCCGCCCGTCAGCATCTTTAGCAGTGTCCAATCCAGGTTGCCGCTCACTGTCTCGCTGGTGAAGGCAAGCCGCTTGCCCTTCAGCCGTCCCATGAGCCTTTTGTTGCGGTCCTCTCCTCCACGCCGGTACTCTAGTTCCTCGGGGCGTATGGATGTGGTGTAGGTGTCATTCCTCAACACCTTTTCCACCAGCCGCAAAAGCACGCCTTTGCCGTTGCGTCCGGAGCCATAGAAGAAAATCAGCAGATGCAACGCAAGGCCGGAAATGCAGAGCGCCATCAGACGTTCAATGTACGCAGCCAATTGATCGTCTCCGCATGTGATCTCCCGCAGAAAGCTGTCCCATCTTGGTGTGGGCATCTCAACGGGCATTACTTTGAGCCTCCGAGTCATACAGTCCTCCCTTTGCATTTCGCCAATTGTTCCTTGCCGCAGGTCCGCGACCTTGCCATACGGCAATGGCAATAATGCCGGGTCCGTGTCAAAGTCAGCCTCAGACTTCGGCGGGAGCCACGGCTTTACCTCAGCCAAAACACCCGCAACAAACGCCGTGTTTTTGAGTTGGTGACGCGTGTCTTGTTTCCCCGGTTCGGGTTCTCCATAGCGCTCGTAGAGATCATCCAGATGAAGCCGAATTGCACGCCTCAAGTTGGCGTCTTTCGGGTCTCCCAGTCTCCAGTGTGTTCCCGGCAGCCACACCCCCGTTTCATTTGCCCGGTCATAGATGCTCACAAAGTCATCGTGTGTGCGCACAAAGTCTCGCGCAATGTCGCTGTGAGTCATTTTGGGTAGCTTGCCGTAGTACGGCGCAAGTCCGGGATTGTTTTTTTCCAGCTCTGCCCGAAACTCACGCCATCGCCGGTTTGCACAATGAGAATGAAAGCACTTGAAGCCGTTGCCGATACCCGCAATGAAGCTGACCACGGTATCACGCGGGGATTCGCTGCTGTGCTCCGAGGCCCATGGGCACTCGATCTCAACCTGCCATCCACCTTTTACCTCACGCGGCTCAGACCGCATGGCAACTCCGTAGTAGTCCAGTAACCCGAGCAAGCTGGACAGTTTCACATCATCTCCGCGCTTGGAATTCTCGGGTGCAGTCGGTTGTGGAGGCACCAAAGCACAAAGCTGCTCCTCTGTGACGACCACGCCGCTGCCTTGCTGCGGGATGGTGGAACGGCGGTGCGGGCGCTCTTCGCTGTGTGCACCCTTGCGCGCCCATGAACCATACAGCTTGCACAGCCGGGAAGCATTGAAGTTGCCCGCGTCCACCATAGGGAAGAGCTGATGTAGCCGGACCAATGCGCCGCGAACTAACTCCGTTGCGCGGCCATCATTGGGCAAGTCAATCCGATACAGGAGGTGCCAGCCGTTACCTGAGTCGCAAAGCATTGGCTCCGGCCAATTGCGGCTGCTCAGGTATTGGCGCACGCGCTCCGCCTCATTCCGTGCGGCCTGTTTCTCCGCATCGGTGCTGTTGGTGCCAGCGGGACGCGGCGGGTCCAAGTCCACTAGCAACCACTTGCGTGAAACCATGTCCGCATCTCCAGCCGTGTTGCGTGCCGGGGTCAATGTCTGAGGATTGACCGTGCAAGATGCTGGTAGGCTGACGGGATTCAGGGTGAAGTATGCTGCTTTGTATGCCGACGGCTCATTCTCAATCGTGTTTAGAGCCGCATCCCAAGAATCAAAATAGCCCACTGCAATGCCAGCGGGCCGGACCAAACGCAATTCATGTACACCGTGAAAGAGATTCATAGCTTCCCCCGATTGATAAGATCTTGAATGTCTGTTGTGCATCTACCCGGCCTTTTTAAGTGAATCCGCCAACGCTCTTTGCGCTTCACTTCGTTCTCAGCAACGCCGGGAATCTCCCAACCATCTGGGCCAAGCAAAACGCGGGCGCATTCTATGCCCACACAGATTTGGTGCTCATCGTTGATGTTTTCCCGGATGTGAGTGAAGCGAAGATTTGCATTCCCACACGCTGCACACTCCAGCGTGATGTTGCCCCTCATGCCCGGAGAGGGCAGATTCACGCTGCCTTGGCAGCGGAGATATTCCCATTGCCCAGCCGTTGCTGCCAGCTCCGGTTTGATCCTAATTGCGTCCATGATGCCTCTTCCTTTTGCTTCCAGAATCCGAGGGCAAGTCGGGTCCAAAACCTGTTTTGCCCCTCTACTTATACATTTTTGAGCCTTATGTAACTGAGATATAAGGGTTAAGCTCACTTATGGTGGACAGTAAACATAGGAGTCGACAGTTTACTAATTAGCTAACATGAGAACTACGTTGTTTTAGACTTCCGAGGCACAAAACAGAGCCTAACCGGCTCAACACGGTCGCTCGCGCCGATTTTGCCTCACACTAATGCACTTTGTTAGCTCATCTAGTTGAAACGAAGGGAGTTGACTAGTTTATGGTCGTTGACGGCGGGATTGCGCTGCGGAAAGGCCGCTGTCAACGCCAACCTGTTTACAATCAGAGCGTCCATGCCCAAACTTGATTGGCTCACGCGAAGCGAAGATGAGAAGGTCTCCGCGCACGTACCCTACCGGCTCCTGGAGGCCGTGCCGGAGCACTCCTATGGCGATCCCGGCTCAGAGAACATGCTCATCCAAGGCGACAACCTGGATGCGCTGAAGGCGTTGCTGCCCTTCTACGCGGGCCGGGTGAAGTGCATCTTCATTGACCCGCCCTACAACACCCGAAGCGCCTTTGAGCACTACGATGACAACCTGGAGCACACGAAATGGTTGGGCTTGATGTACCCGCGCCTTGAACTGTTGCGCGAACTACTGACAGAGCACGGGACGATTTGGGTCACGATAGATGACAATGAAGCGCACTACCTCAAAGTCATCATGGATGAAGTATTCGGGCGAAAGAATTTTGTAGCCAATGTAATCTGGCGGAAAAACTACTCGCCAAAATCGAGCGCCCGGCATTTCTCTGTGGACCACGATCATGTGCTCGTTTACGCCGCGGATGCCGATGGATGGGTCCCAAACCCGATGCCGCGCACAGAAAAGCAAGATAAGGCATACAAGAATCCAGACAATGACCCGCGCGGCCCTTGGAAGCCGAGCGATCTATCAGCACGCAACTTCTACAGTGTGGGCCGTTACCCGATAACGACCCCAAAGGGGCGTGTCATCTCCGGGCCGCCCGGTGGCAACTACTGGCGGGTTTCCGAAGAGAATTTCAAGAGGTTGGACTCCGAACAAAGGATTTGGTGGGGGAAGAATGGAGAATCAATCCCACAAATCAAGCGTTTCCTGACAGAAGTAAAGCAGGGGATAACACCGCAGACTTATTGGTCATACGAAGAGGTTGGACATACCCAAGAGGCGAAGCAGGAAATTCTGGCGCTGTTTGAAAAGGATGTTTTCATCACACCCAAGCCGGAAAAGCTGATACAGCGCATTATCCAAATTGCCTCCGATGAGGATGATCTCGTGCTTGACAGCTTCCTAGGGTCCGGCACAACCGCTGCTGTCGCGCACAAAATGGGCCGCCGATACATCGGGATTGAGATGGGCGAACACGCAATTACGCACTGTGTCCCGCGTCTCAAAAAGGTGGTGGATGGAGAGCAAGGCGGCATCTCTGAAACCGTAGACTGGCAGGGCGGTGGAGGCTTCCACTTCTACAAACTAGGGAGTCCGGTTTTCGATGAAGAGGGCCGCATCAATCCCGCTGTCCGTTTCGCGCACCTTGCCGCGCATGTCTGGTTTGCAGAGACACGCACGCCGTTGGCGCATCCACGGCGCAAGTCTCCACTCTTGGGCGTGCATGAGGGCGTGGGTTATTACCTGCTTTTCAACGGCATACTCGGAGACAAGCGGCCTGATGGCGGCAACGTGCTTACGCGGCGGTTGTTGGCAGAGCTGCCCGCGCATGACGGTCCCAAGGTCATTTACGGGGAAAGCTCTCGCCTCAGCAAAGAATCGCTGCTCCAGCTTGGCATCACGTTCAAACAAACACCCTACGATGTGAAGGCGCGTTGACCATGATTCGGCTGAAGAATTTTCAAGAAGACACACTCAACAAGCTGAAAGAGTACCTGGAGGCCGTGCGCCTGAGTGAAGACCCGGAATCGGCATTCCTCAAAGTGGTGAAGCCTCCCGATGGCCGATTGCCGAGGTATCGCAAGGTGCAGGACCTGGAACGCATCCCCTACGTTTGCTTGCGTCTGCCCACGGGCGGCGGCAAGACGATTGTGGGAGCCTATTCGATTCGCGTTGCGGCGCAAAGTTACATCGAAAAGGATTATCCGGTTGTGTTGTGGCTGGTGCCTTCCAACTCGATTCGCACGCAGACAGCACAGGCGCTCAAGAACACTGCGCATCCATACCGCGTCGCTCTTGATGAAGCCTTTGATGGCCGTGTGCGCCTGTTTGAAATATCCGAGATTGAGAACATTCGCCCGCAAGACATGCAGGACGCCGTGTGCGTGGTGGTGGGAACCATCCAATCGTTGCGCGTCACCAGCACGGAAGGCCGGGACGTGTACGCGCACAAAGAGGCGCTTGAGGACCACTTCACCAAGCTGAATACGAATCTGCCGGGGCTTGAGCGCATTGAAAGCGGCGCTGGTGCGGGCGGGGTGAAGTTTTCCTTCGCAAATCTGATGATGGTCCACCAGCCACTCATCATCATGGATGAGGCGCACAACGCCCGCACGCCATTGACGTTCGACACACTCAAACGGCTTTCGCCTTCGGCAATTATCGAATTGACCGCAACCCCGAACACGGACCCGCGCACAGGCAGCAACGTGCTTTACCGTGTCTCTGCATCGGAGCTGAAGGCGGAGGACATGATTAAGCTGCCCATTGCGCTGACGGTGCATGAGGCGGGATGGCAAGAGGCCATAGGGGATGCTTGCCGCACGCGCAAACGGATTGCGGAGATGGCGGTGGATGAGACTGAATACATCCGCCCCATTCTGCTGATTCAGGCGGAGAACAAAGACAAGCCCGCGAATGTGGAAGCCGTAAAGCAATTCCTGTTAGACAGTGAGCACCTATCCGAAGAGCAAATCGCCATTGCCACGGGGGACCAGCGGGACCTGGATAAAATCAACCTCTTTGATCCGACGTGCAAGGTTGAAGTTGTCATCACCGTACAGGCCCTCAAAGAGGGGTGGGATTGTTCCTTCGCCTACGTGTTTTGCTCCACCGCCAACATCGGCAGCAGCCGGGACGTGGAGCAGTTACTTGGCCGCGTGTTGCGTATGCCCTATGCGAAGCGGCGCAAGGCGGCGGAATTGAACAAAGCGTATGCGCACGTCGCCAGCCCGAATTTCTTGGAGGCCGCAAAGCAGCTTG
Organism: Acidobacteriaceae bacterium; assembly: GCA_035502695.1. Taxonomy (GTDB): domain Bacteria; phylum Acidobacteriota; class Terriglobia; order Terriglobales; family Acidobacteriaceae; genus JAKAAZ01. The sequence continues at coordinate 23,393 of DATJUD010000026.1, read as the reverse complement.
AAACGTGCATGATCGAAAAGATGGGCTTTGAAGAGGCTGAGGCGGAGCAATACATCGAAGTGCAGCAGCCATCCATCCCGAATCTGCCGCTGTTTCTTCTGGAGAGTCCGCTTCGTTTGACGGTTGCGGAGCCGCTGAAGCTGGAGGGCCTGTCCGAGCTGGAGCGCCAGTCCATCATTGTGAAGTCAGAGGCTCCGGGTCAAATCGAAATTGAAGTGCATGGGCAGGTCACTTCGCAGATTCAGAAAGCGGCTCTTGCCGCTGTCCCAGAGCCACAACGTGCCGAAACCCAGCGGAGGATCACGGAGTACATCGCGGAGCAGGAATCCCGCCAAGCACCCGCCTTGCGCGGGGAAAAGCTGGTGGTCCCACGGCTGTGCGTGCGCTACCAAGGCGAGCTGTTGCCGTTCGATAAAGAGCTGGTGTTGGACGCTTCGTCATGGGACCTGAGCCAATGCACGGTGGACCTGAGTGACTTCCGATTCAATGACACATCGAAGACGTTTGAATTTGATGTGCAGGGAAGCAAGGTGGTGTATGCGTTCAAAGGTGAACAGCAACTTGACCTGAATCTGCTTCCCGGCAAGTGGACAGAGAATGACCTGATTCGTTGGCTTGACAAAGAATTGCGACAGCCGGACATTCGGCAAGTGGCAAGCCTTGCATGGCTCCGCGTGTGCGTCCGGCAGCTCTTGGAGCGCAAGGGCTTTGACTTGCCGCTGCTGGTGCGGGCGAAATTCATCCTTGCACGCAAGCTGGCAGAGCGTCGGGATGGGTGCCGGGCCGCCGCGTACGACGCCGGGTATCAGGAATTACTTTTTGGACCAAACGCCGCACCAGAAACCAGCTTCGATTACGCCTTCCAATACGACCCGAACATGTATCCGGCCAAGTGGTATTACAACGGGCGCAATCGGTTTGAAAGGCACTTCTACCCCATGGTAGGAGAACTGGAGAGCACGGGCGAAGAATGCGATTGCGCAGAGGCGCTGGATGCTCAATCGGGTATCAGAGCCTGGGTGCGGAATCTGGCGCTCCAGCCGGAGTCGTCGTTTTGGCTTCAGACCCCCACTGACCGGTTCTACCCGGATTTTGTGGCTGAAACGCTGGATGGGCGTCTTCTGGTGGTGGAGTACAAAGGCAACGACTACGCCACGAATGATGATTCCAAGGAAAAGAAGATGCTTGGTGAGGTGTGGGCGAATCGCAGCAACGGAAGGGGCTTGTTCCTGATGGCTGTCAAGAAGGATGAGCTGGGCCGGAACGTGCATGAGCAGATACGGGCAACGATTGAGGGCTGGTGACCGAGATGCAACACCAGCATTGTGCTGGATAATGGAGGGGCATCTCATCTTGGATGCCCCTCGAGCTAGCGAATCGTACAACTCTTTTGGCCGTACCTAAACCTTCTTCGCTTCAATTTTTAGAGTCTGGGTCAATGTGGCGTGCGCCTCGTCCGTGTTACCTCTATCGCGGTTCGACAAACCCGCCTTGGAGGACTGAAAGACCATCGAATAAACACCTGAGATAAGGTCGATTGTTGATCCAGGGTTCACCGGGTAGACCTGATTCTCAATGCTGATGGTGCAAGGCGGAACCGGCATCCCTTGACCAAGGGCATCTCCAGTTACTCTCTGGTCGATGGTCACAGTGATTCTCCATTGTTCATCTGCTCTTCCCGGTAGCACCAAATCTGAAAGCCACTGGACTTCGGCATGAGCGTCCCCGCCCGGATGACAGCCTCCGCAACATCCGCACTTCGCAAAAAATGTGCTGATGATTTGGACCTGAGCTTTCGCTCCGTCGTGATCCGAACCTAAACTCTTGAAGTCGGCGGTCATCGAGACATTTGCTGCTCCCTGACCGTTGTACGGCCAGCCATCGCCGAACGGTCCAAAGGAGAATGGATTCACCAAAGAGACTGATTGAACCGCGTCGTTTCCCTTCGTCCAACCAAGACCGCCACCATCGCAACCAGCATCGGCGGACACCAAATAATTGAAATGAGGGGATAGAGTACCGGCCCCTATTGAAGCGGGGATTGTTCCATCTAACAGAGAGCGCATCGTGGGCATGGGCAAAACCTCCAAGGCAAAAGTTGGAGGATATAATAGCACGGCCAAATCATTTATTCAGTTAAGATTCGGGCCAGGACTGGAGCAAAATTAGGCGGCAAACCTACAGCTTTGGGATGGCTCATCGTGCGCTCCGTTTGCGCTCTGTTCATCCGGCTTGGGCTGCTATTTATGGCCTTCGGTGTCATCCGCCGCCCTGCATGCTGTTGAAAATACGTTTCGTTGTGCTTTCGAGTCCTACCTGAGGAGCCAAGCCGTTTCAACTAGTTCATTGACGGCTTTTCTGGAGATGTGTGCGGTACCGGGGAAAATACCCGGGATCCCCATTGCAATTCTGCCGTTGATACTCTCCACGACCGCTCACATTTCATCCGCACTGGCATAACCGGGTACGGCTCGGTGCGATGGGCAGATGAGCCATGCAGGGCACGCCGTTCGATGGATCACGATTGAATCCCTGAAAATCGTCAGGATGGGCTCAATAAATAAGCTTGAGTGAAAACTGGATCTGCCGCGAGGTGCCAGCGGTTTTGCTGATGAGGCCAAACCCGGAGCCCTTGATCGTGTTTGCCGGTAGTCCCATATTGACGATGTTGAAAAGGTTGAAGAATTCTGCCCGGAACTGGAGGTCCGCGCGCTCGAGGCCGCTCTGCTGACGGCCGATTGGAGTCGTCTTGATCAACGCATAGTCAAAGTCGTAGTAAGCCGGGCCGCGGAAGGTATTGCGCCCCAGCGTTCCAAAGCGTCCGGAATTCGGTCCGGAACCTCCGGGTATTCCAATGGGGATGGAAAAGTAGCTGGCGTTATTCGCGCCGAGGCCGAAGTAGTCTTCCCGGCGGCGTGTGGCGCTGTGAGCAGTGGAAAGATTTGGCTTGCCGATTTGATCCGGGCGATCGGCGCCGACCGTACCGTAGCCCGTTTGCTGGATTCCTGAATACACCGTGAAGGGTGACCCGCTAGTGATGGTGGAGATGCTCAGCAGCTCCCAACCATTGGTCAGCAGTCGCGCACTCGAAGGGAAAAAATCCAGACTCTCGAGGTGTAAATTCTGCGCGGCGCTCACGGTAAAAGCATGGGTCACGTCGAAGTTCGATGGACCTTTCTCCGCATGCGTGTCGTATGGATTTTGCGGACTGAAAATAACCACGGCACCCGCCGAGCCGGTGCCACCGAGAATACCGCTGACATCGTCCAGCGACTTGCTCCACGTATAACCGGCCTGCAAGCCGGGACCACCATGGCCAACTTGTCCAGCCAGAGACGTCTGCAGTGCGTTATAGGAGGAGTGTGCGGTATCCGTAATGACAGACTCGAAGCCGAACCCGCCCGTTACTGCGCCGCTGCTATTGAAATCGGTGTACGGCGCAAAGCCGGCTTCGGCCCCAGGGTAGGCATTCGGATACGATACGCGCGGCAGGCGGAATGACTCTGTGCCCACATAGGCCGCATCGGCTGTGAGCCCAGCAAACGCACGCTCGACTCCCAGCGTCCAGGTTTGGAGATACCCATCTCCGAAGCGCCGATCAACCGCGTTCAGGCTGAGCAGGGAAAGCTGGTGCCCAGGCGACAACGCGGCCAGGTCCTGCTGGTAGCGATTCACATCCATCACAGTGTTGGCTGGCACATCCTTTGTATTGCCGCTGGCAAATACATTCTGGCCCTGGGGCGTATATGTGGGTGGAAGTTCATCCGGCGTGATTTGGAACCCGTAGGCAATCTCGCCACTCTTCGCCGCATTCACGCGCGGATAGACACTAAATGGCGTCGAGCCAGTCAAAAAATTGTCCTGCCAGATGTTCGGCGGAATCACCGTGATTGCGCCACCGGCATGCACTCGAAATTGGCCGGGTGCGTTCCAGTCGATCTGAACGCGCGGTCCCCATCCGTTCCATCCACTCTGGTACCCCGGTTGTGGATTGATCAGATATTCTTGCCCCACGCCCGGCGCCGGGTACGGATTGAGAAAGCTTGAGGTCCGGTGCGCGCGCTCCGTGATTGGCGTGTACACCTCGTATCGAAGTCCATAATCAAGCGCCCAGTGCTCGTTGATCTTCCACGTGGCCTGCACATATGCGTTCACGTCGTTACGGTTGATCGCCGCCGGTCCAATGTGAGCCCCGTTCGAAAAGTAGGGAGGCGCCACGGCAATGGTGTAGCCGTACGGATAGCCGACCAGGAGGCTGCTCAAAGTATCCGGCAGCGGATCTCCGGGCTGCACATCGTGCTGGCCGCTCGCAGACGGAATGAAGATCGGCGAATACACGGTGCCGCCACCAAAGTCATATTCCCCATTGGGGCTGGTTCCGAAATACGTGGTGTCGCGATTGAGCCGCGCTTCCACGCCCCACTTGACGGCATGCTGCGCCGATGTCCAGGCGAAGTTCAGTTGCCCCTGGAAGAGATTCCCAAAGGATGACATCACCGAACCTGCCGCAGCATTGAAGGGTTCGAACAAGCCGTCGGTAAATTTCAGTGCCGGCTGGGTGTGGTTCGGCGTGGGAAACGACGGCGTCGTCCGTGTGATGCTTAAGGAGGCAGACCACAAATACCGCGACGACACCGTGCGCGTATATGTGAACACCACATTGCGCTGGCGGTCGATGTACTGCACGCCAAAGCTCGGATCGAGCAACGTCTGATCCGGATTGGTTGTGGGTCCGGTTAGATTGTCATAGGTAAATCGCGCCAGAAACTGACCCTTCTGGCCCAGCTTCTGATCCAGGCGAATCGAAAATTGATCGGCATCCGTGTCCACGTTGGACGGAGCCGCATAGGTACGGTCTCCATACGCACCGGTGGGATTGTTCGGCAGAGGGTAGCGCGCGAGCACCGCCGCGATCTGCGGGTTGACTGGAACCTGGAGCGTGTCGGTGCTGCCGTCGGGATACGTGACCACGTCCTGGCCGGTGCGCTCCGCGGGCGTCGGCACTGCCAGCACCTGGGTTGTGCCCAGCACCTGCCGGAAGCCTTGATACTCGCCGAAATAGAATGTGCGACCGCGGCCGTCGTAGAGATGCGGCAGCAGCACCGGCCCACCATTCGTGAATCCGAACTCATTTCTGCGGAAGGGCGGAATTCGGCCTGGGTCCGCGATGGATGGATGATCGAAATAATTCCGCGCGTCGAGCGCCGAGTTGCGAAGAAATTCAAAGAACGAGCCGTGAAAGCCGCTTGCACCGGATCGAGTGACGATGTTGGTGAATCCGGCTGCGCCGCGCCCAATCTCCGCCGGCATCCATCCGGAACTCGACTGCAATTCCTGGATTGCGTCTACATTGAAATTCGTAAACGTGCTTCCTCCCATCTCCGGATCGCTGATGTCTGCGCTATCCATGGCGAATACCGCTTCAACGCCCCGCTGCCCGTTGATGGCGAATTGCTGAGTAAAGTTCGTTGCGCCGTTGACGTCGGTCATGGTTCCAGCTGCCAGCAGCAGCAGTGTGCTAAAGTCGCGACCATTGAGAGGTAGCTCGCTGACGGACTGGCTGGACAGCTTTTCGCCGCCGGTCGACCCCGTTGCGTTCGCGGCTGCGGTTGGGTTGGCATTGGGGACAATCGGCGCGGGAGCCTCCGGTGCAGTGGAGATTGTCAGCGTGTTCTGGTCGGAGATCGTAAGCACGACGGAGGCTCCGCTGACATTCACCGCGGACGATGTGGTTGGCGGTCGGCCCGGCATTTGCACCGTGATTCTGTAGGGTCCCGGAGGAACGGAGGCAAGCGTGAAATGTCCATCGGCTTGGGTGAACGCGGTGTGACGTTTCCGATGCGCAGTGGTGGAGATGACAGTCACCGTCGCGCCAGCCACAGGTGCGCCTGCGGCGGTGCGAACCACGCCAGTTACAGAAATCACCTGCGCCGTGAGGGATGTCGCGAACAGGATTCCTACCAGGGCGCTCATCAGCAAGAGTAGGGAAGCGCGCCTGATCGGCCGTGGCAATTGACCGAGGACAGCGAAGTCATTGGACGGAGAGCTTGACCCGTTCAGTTTCTTCTCGGAATGCGGCGACGAGAGCATGCTCAACTCAGCCGGCCATTCTTTGGCCTGATTCGCATGCTCGAACGATTCGTGTGTTCAGGGGAGCATCCTCAGTGAACTATTTGGTCCAGCATCCGGTCATAGAAGTCGCAGTCAAACCACGATTATTGCACATGGATGTTGCTGGCCACTCGCCGTTTCCGAGAAGGTTCGTCAATCGTGGTGCGACTCAAAACGGGCTGCGATGACAGCAAATATTTCCAAACGAGTGGTCCATCGCGAACTTATCAAGGGCGGACGACCTGCTGCCAGCGGTTCAAAAGTCCGGTGATCACGGTCACATTCGGTCTTCAATCCAAATCTATAGTATGGGTTTCGCCTGAGAGCGCGCCTGAGTCGCGGCGTGAGGATCAGTTAAGCCAGCGTTGAGGAATCTGCGCGGATCGATTTGCGGTTTGGCATGACCGCGAAGTGATGAGGCCCACGTAGGAGTCCGGGTTTGGTACCGGAAGAAGCTTGTCTAAAAGAAGTTTGTCTACGGTGACTGCTCAGGATTGATGAGGCGCCGCCGAGCAAAGGAGAGAACAAATATGGCAACAACAGCAGGTCAGTCATCGATTCACGACGCGCTTGAGGTTCTACACATGTCGGGCGTCAAGCACAGATACGACAACTATATCGGAGGCAAATTTGTACCGCCGACCACAGGCCGGTATTTTGTCAGCCACAGTCCGATCAACCAGGAACCTATTTGCGAGTTTGCACGCTCCGGAGCGGCCGATGTGGAATTGGCACTGGATGCGGCGCACGCTACCAAAGATCAGTGGGCCCACACCTCTGCGACCGATCGCGCCACAGCTCTGCTGAGAATCGCGAATGTGCTGGAGGAAAATCTGGAGACCCTGGCGCTTGCGGAGACCATTGATAACGGCAAGCCGATTCGCGAGACGCGCAACGCCGATATTCCTTTGGTCATCGATCACTTCCGCTATTTCGCCTCCTGCATTCGTGCCGAAGAAGGGCGTTTGACAGACATCGACAATGACACGGTCGCCTATCACTACAAGGAACCCCTGGGCGTCGTCGGTCAGATTATTCCCTGGAATTTTCCGCTGCTGATGGCCGCATGGAAACTGGCTCCCGCGATTGGTGCAGGGAACTGCGTCGTCATCAAGCCGGCATCGAACACGCCGTTGAGCATCATGATTTTTGCGCAACTGGTGGGCGAACTGCTGCCTCCGGGCGTGCTGAACGTCATCAGCGGTCCTGGAGGAGAAATGGGCAAATCTCTGGCCTCGAACAAGCGCATTGCCAAGATCGCCTTCACCGGTGAAACCACCACCGGCCGGCTGATCATGCAGTACGCATCGGAGCCCATCATCCCTCAGACCTTGGAGTTGGGCGGCAAGTCGCCGAACATCTTCTTCGCCGACGTGATGGATGCGGATGATGATTTCCTTGATAAGGCTCTCGAGGGCTTTGCACTGTTCGCGTTCAACAAGGGCGAGGTCTGCACCTGCCCATCTCGCGCGCTGGTTCAGGAGTCGATCTACGACAAATTCATGGAGCGCGCCGTTGCTCGCGTCGCCAAGATCAAGGTCGGGAACTCGCTGCTGCCGTCGACGCAGATGGGGCCGCAGGTTTCAAAGGAACAAATGAACTCGATCCTGAACTACATCAAGATCGGGAAGGAAGAGGGCGCGAAATGCCTGACCGGCGGCGATCGTGTTCATCTCGGCGGCGATCTGGAGAACGGCAACTTCCTGCAGCCGACCGTCTTCTCCGGCGATAACAGCATGCGCATTTTCCAGGAGGAGATCTTCGGGCCGGTACTTTCCGTGACGAAGTTCAAGGACATCGACGATGCCATCAAGATCGGCAACGACACGGTCTATGGACTGGGTGCGGGCGTATGGTCGCGCAATTCAAACAACCTGTATCGCGTGGGCCGGGAGATCAAAGCGGGACGGGTATGGACGAACTGCTATCACATGTATCCCGCCGGCGCAGCATTCGGCGGTTACAAGGAGTCCGGTTTCGGTCGCGAAACGCACAAGATGATTCTCGATCACTATCAACAGACCAAGAACCTGCTTGTGAGCTATAGCCCGAAGGCACTGGGATTCTTTTAAGCAAGCTCTGCGGCACGGCTCATTTTGGCGATCGAGTCAGATGAGTCGCGCCGCAGTGGCACATTCGCAAACAAATATTGGGAACGAGCCGATTTTGTTCTCTTGTGGCGATGCCTGCGGAAGCTGCATTCCAGTCTCCGCGGGCATCGTTAGCAACGCAGAAATCCTCTCCATCCCTGGCGACAACGCATTTCTCACGATGGAAAGGAAAAACACAATGGCGAAGAATATGAAGGCAGCGGTGGTTCGTGAATTTGGTAAGCCTCTCGTGATCGAAGAAGTGCCGATCCCGGAACCAGGTCCAGAAGAAATACAGATCAAGATGGAAGCTTGCGGTGTATGTCACACCGATCTTCACGCCGCGGAAGGCGACTGGCCCGTTAAGCCGACGCCGCCATTCATCCCCGGACACGAAGGTGTTGGGTATGTTTCCGGCGTTGGCAGGAACGTCAAGACCGTAAAAGAAGGCGATCGAGCGGGTATTGTCTGGCTGTACTCCGCGTGCGGACAGTGTGTCGATTGTCTCGCAGGACAAGAGTCCTGCTGCACGAAGGCGCAGTATGGCGGCTACACCAAGAACGGCGGCTATGCGGAGTATGCGGTGGCAGATCCGAACTATGTTGCTCATCTGCCGTCCAACGTGGGATTCGTGGAAGTTGCGCCGATCATCTGCGCCGGCGTCACGGTGTACAAGGGTCTGAAGTCCACTAATGCCAAGCCGGGCGACTGGGTTGTCATCTCCGGCATCGGCGGTCTTGGTCACCTGGCGGTGCAGTATGCCAAGGCGATGGGCTTTCATGTTGCGGCAGTGGATGTTTCCGATGAGAAGCTGGCGCTAGCTCGCAGGCTGGGCGCAAAACTCACCGTCAACGCCAAAGAGCAGGATCCCGCAGCCTTCTTTCAAAAGGAGATCGGCGGAGCCAATGCAGTGCTGGTGACGGCTGTCTCCACCCATGCATTTGCGCAAGCCATCGGGATAACGCGCCCTCGCGGGACCATCGCACTGAATGGCCTGCCTCCAGGATCGTTCCCGCTTCCTATCTTTGAAGTGGTGCTGAAGGCCCTGACCGTTCGTGGCTCCATCGTTGGCACACGTCTGGATCTGGCAGAGGCGCTGTCTTTTGCCGGAGAGGGTCTAGTTCACGCGACCACAAAGGCCGAAAAGCTGGAAGACATCAACGATATCTTCAAGCGGATGCACGCCGGCACGATCGATGGCCGCATTGTGTTGGACATCACCGGATCAAATTCCGCCAAGACAGCTAAGGAAGAGAAGGTCGCCGTCCTGGTATAAATTTGCTGCACCAGGGGAACACCAGAAGAGCCCGGGCATCCAGTCCGGGCTCTTTCTTGCGGAAGGAAAGGGCAAACGCGGGTGCTGCACGCCGATCAGCTTCGTACTTGGGTTTGTGTTTCGAATTCGCCATCGAATTTGGTGTTTTGGAACCCGTTCTGAGAGAGAGCGGAGGCAGGAATCTGGACAGAGAAGCAGGTTACATTTCCGGAAGACCGGCGCGTGCTGCGAAATCGGATCGTGCCTTCATATTTCTGTATGATTCCTTTGCTGATCCAAAGGCCGAGTCCTGTTCCCTTGCTTGATTTTGTGCTGAAGAAGGGCTCGAAGAGTCTACTTGCGTCTTCCGCACGTATACCTGTGCCGGTATCCAAAATGGAAACGCGGATTCCGTGAGGGTGAGTGTGATCTCCAGAGCGTTCCCGCACACTGATGCGCAAACGACCGCCATCGGGCATCGACTCGATTGCATTGCAAATAAGATTAAGGAACACTTGTTTCAGTTCGCCAGGAAATCCCTGCACGCTTCCATCACTGCAGTACCGCCGATCCACCGTGATGTTACTTTTCTCCAAAACGCGCGACTGAAATTCCAGGATGTCTTCAAGAAGGGCGGCAATTGATACCTGAATCGGCTGAGCGGATTCGCGATAGAAGCTGAGAGTTTGTTTTGTGATGTGCGTGACGCGCGACAGTTCTTCCTCCGCCATCCGGGCATAGCCCCGAGCCTCGTCGTCCAGAGATGGATGTTCCCGCAGCAGGAAAAAGACATTGGTGATCGATTCCAGGGGATTATTAATCTCATGGGCCACGATGCCGGCCATTCTTCCCATCGCAGCCAACTTTTCCGACCTGCGCAGCGCTTCCTCGGCCTGCAATTGCGCCGTGATATCCCTGCATATCTCTAAAACCGAGTGAGCATTTTTCCCATCGCTTTGAAGGCTTTTTCGGCAGGCAACAACGATCTCGCGTCCACTCCTTGAAAACTGGACCAGATTTCCTTCCCAGCGTTTCCCTTCGAGAAGAGTCGTCTCGATTTCTTGTTGCGGAAGCGGGAATTTTGTCTGCAGCAGTCGATGCAAGTCCCGTCCGTTCGCCTCCTCGGCGGACCAGCCATACAATGCGGCAGCCCCCGAATTCCAAAAACGAATCGCGCCGTTCATATCGCGCACGATAATGGCCTCAGATGCAAGATCCATCAATTGGGCGCGTTCCCTGAGTATCCGCTCCATCCGCTTGCGTTCGGTGATGTCGATAAACGCTCCGACGGCCCCGCGTACTTTACCGAAATTGTCGAATAAAGGGTTGGCGCTCGCGAGGGCCTCCTTGATCTTTCCATTTTTGTGATGGATTTCCAGCTCGACACTGCCAATGCCCGCAGCGCTCGCAGCCGCACGTTGTAACGGAAGCTCGTCGGCGGTGAGACGCCTGCCATCCTGATAAATGTCACAGAAGGAATTGCTATCGCCATTCAGTGAAAAGTCTTCCCCCTCGCCGATTTCCAGTAACTCGCACAAGGCGGAATTTCCGACGGCCATATGACATAGCGGATCGGACGCGACCGATACGCCCACCGGCAAAACGTTCATGATGGTTTCAAGCTCGGCGATCCTTTGTTGCAACTGATCGTTGAGGTGCCTGATGCGCTGCGCACTTTCGCGCAGTTCTTCTGTTCGCGCGAGCACCCTCTTTTCCAGATCGTCATTCAAAGTTTCCAATTGCCGCGTCTTGCGGTAGAGGTCGGCAAAAAGATTTACTTTGGCGCGCAATAACTCGGGGACGATTGGGACGGAAATGTAATCCATCGCACCACGCTGATATCCCTTGATACGGTCGAGATCGGTTAGATGTACCGCGGAGATAAAGATAATGGCAATCTTCTGGAAGCGTGGATGTTGATGAATCATGTCCGCCAACTCAAAGCCATTCAGGTCGGGCATGCTTACATCCATAAGAATGATGGCAACGTCATTCTTAAGGAGAAGATCCAATGCTTCTTTGGCCGACGTGGCTGACAACAGATTCTCTCCCAGCTCGCCCAGTATGGCTTGATAGCTAAGCAGCTTGCCGGGTTGGTCGTCCACCATCAGGATATTGACGGGTTGATTTGCGATCGTCATTTTCTATCCAATATTGCCAACTGAAATTATCGGTGCAACCAAGTGCGCAGAGTCGAGAGCAGTTGTTCCGTGTTGACCGGCTTTGCCAGGTACTCGGACGCGCCCGCTTCCAGGGTTTTCTCACGATCTCCCTTCATGGCTTTGGCGGTGAGGGCGATGATCGGCAATCGCCGGAAGGAATCGTTCTGCCGGATGACCCGCATGGTTTCATAGCCGTCCATTTCGGGCATCATGATGTCCATCAAAACAATGGACACGTCAGGCATCGAGTCGAGCTTGGCAATGGCTCCTTTGCCGGTATCGGCAGTCACGACCGTCATCCCGCGACGTTCGAGCACGCTGCTCAGCGCAAAGATGTTGCGCACATCGTCGTCGACGACCAGCACTTTCTTTCCGATCAGTGCATCGTCGGAACGGTGCAATCGATCGAGCATGTTCTGCTTCTCTTTGGGCAAATTGGCGACAACACGGTGGAGAAACAGCGCTGTCTCGTCCAGCAAGCGTTCCGGCGACTCGACGCCCTTCACGACCACGCTGCGGGCCAGCACATGAAGCCGCGCATCTTCCTCCGGTGAGAGTTCTTTCCCCGTGAAGACCACGATGGAAACATCTCGCAGATCCTGAGAGTCACGAAGGCGCTCCAGAACCTCAAATCCGGACATATCGGGAAGTTTAAGATCGAGAACGACGCAATCGCAAGACTCTTTTGAGATTGCAGCAAGAGCCCGTGCTCCAGTGTCGACTACGGTAACATCGATATCCTCATAACCGAGGAGCGCGCAAATACTGAGTTGCTCCGCCGGGTTGTCCTCCACTACCAGAAGCCGTTTCCGGCGGGGAGCGGCAAAGTCCTTGATCCGCGAAAGCGCCTGATCCAGAACGTCCGACGTTACCGGCTTAGGGACGTAGGAAAACGCTCCGCTGGCGAGTGCATGGCTCCTGTCCTGATCGAGCGTCAGTATCTGCACAGGGATGTGGCGCGTTTCGGGATTTTGTTTCAAATGGTTCAGAACGGTCCAGCCAAGCATGTCAGGAAGAAACACATCCAGAGAAATGGCGGTAGGATGCAACTCGTGAACCAGCGCAAGCGCTTCCGTTCCGCGGCTCGCGAGTAATACTTTGAATCCCTTGGCGCGAGACAGATCGCGCAAGACACTGGCGTAATGCACATCGTCCTCGACGATCAGCAGAACAGCATCTTCAGGCTGCAGATTGTCGCGGTCGTCGGGAATCTGTTCGGTCGGTAACTCGTCAAGAACGCCTGGCGAGAACTCAGGCGCCATGGATGGCGACAATGTCTTGGGCTCGCGCGGTTGTGCCGCGACGGCAGACGGTCCGCTATAGACATGGGGCAGGTAAAGCGTGAATGTACTTCCTTCTCCGGGTGTGCTGCGCAGTTGAATCTCTCCGCCCAGCAGACTTGCCAGTTCTCGGCTGATCGCCAGGCCCAGTCCGGTACCTCCGTATTTGCGGCTTGTCCCAGCATCGGCCTGCTGGAACGCCTCAAAGATGATGCGCTGTTTTTCTTGTGGAATACCAATGCCCGAGTCTCGCACTTCAAAGGCTATGGCGGAAGTCGTCCGGCCAAGGATTGGATGATCGCTGCTCCATCCCTTTTCGGCGAATGAAACTGAGAGTTGGACACTGCCTTTCGCAGTAAATTTGAACGCGTTCGACAGCAGGTTCTTGAGCACCTGCTGCAGCCGTTTCGAGTCGGTAACGAAACTCGGGCCGAGCCGAGGATCGGTGCTCACTTCGAAGCTGAGCCGCCGATTTTCGGCTTCGTGGCGAAATGGGCGGCTAATCATATCGAGAAGGCTGGCGAAGAAGACCTCTTCAGCCTCAACTGATACAGTTCCAGATTCAATCTTCGAGAGGTCGAGAATGTCGCTGATCAGGTTCAGCAGGTCTGTTCCGGCGGCGTGGATGGTGCGGGCAAATTCCACCTGATTGGGACTGAGATTGTGATCCGGGTTTTCGCTGAGTTGTTGGCCTAGCACCAGGATGCTGTTCAGCGGAGTCCGCAACTCATGCGACATGTTGGCAAGGAATTCGGATTTGTACTTCGATGTCAGCGCCAGCTCTTTGGCCTTGCCTTCGATCTCCCGCCGCGCCTGTTCAATCTCCTGGTTCTTGCGTTCCACCTCTACGTTCTGCTCGGCAAGCTGCTGCGCCTTTTGCGCCAGCTGCTCGTTAGTCTGTTGTAGCTCCTTTTGCTGCATCTGAAGTTCGGTTGCCAGTTGCTGCGATTGCTTCAACAGGCCTTCTGTCTGCATGGTGGCTTCGATGCTATTCAGAACAATGCCAATGCTGGCCGTCAACTGTTCCAGGAAAGCCAGGTGAGAAGCAGTAAAAGCGCTCAGCGAAGCCAGCTCAATCACCGCCTTCACGCGATTTTCGAACAGCACCGGCAGAATGATGACGTTCCGCGGCACAGCATCGAACAGACCGGAGCGGATGGATATCTGGTGATCAGGCGGCATGTCGTTGATCAGGATTCGGCGCTTTTCTGCCGCGCATTGTCCCAGCAATCCCTCGCTGAGGCTGACGCGCTGCAGGTGTCCATCGGGGCCGTCCCCCGCGTAGGCGGACAGCAGCACCAGTTCCTGTTCCTCCTCCGTGTCCATCTGATAAATGATGGCTTGGTGGGCGTTGACCAGCGGGGCCAGTTCGGAGAGCAGTGTCTTTCCCACCGTCGATAGATCCCGCTGACCTTGCAGCATGGCGGTGAATCGGGCCAGGTTCGTCTTCAGCCAGTCCTGTTCGGTATTGCGCTCCGTGGTAAGCCGGAGGTTATTGATCATCGTATTAATGTTGTCTTTCAGCTCCGCTACTTCTCCCTTGGCCTCCACCTGAATCGAACGGGTGAGATCGCCCTTCGTTACAGCGGTCGCGACTTCGGCAATCGCACGCACCTGATTGGTCAGATTGTCTGCCAGAAGATTGACATTGCCGGTCAAATCCTTCCAGGTACCCGCCGCACCGGGGACATTCGCCTGCCCACCCAGCCGGCCTTCGACTCCGACTTCACGCGCCACAGTGGTCACCTGATCGGCGAACGTGGCCAGCGTGTCTGTCATGTTGTTGATGGTTTCGGCCAGGGCAGCGACTTCGCCCTTCGCATTCACCGTCAATTTTTGGGTCAGCGCCCCGTTGGCGACCGCAGTGACAACCTTGACGATGCCGCGCACCTGTTCCGTCAAGTTGGCAGCCATGACATTCACGTTGTCCGTCAGGTCCTTCCAGGTGCCAGCAACACCGGAGACCTGCGCCTGTCCACCGAGTTTTCCGTCCGTGCCCACTTCGCGGGCCACACGCGTGACTTCAGCGGCAAAGGCGTTGAGTTGGTCCACCATTGTATTGATGGTGTTCTTGAGCTCGAGAATTTCACCTTTCACATCGACTGTGATCTTGCGAGAGAGGTCGCCGCGAGCCACGGCCGTTGTCACCTCGGCAATATTTCGTACCTGCGCGGTCAGGTTTCCGGCCATGGAGTTGACGGAGTCGGTGAGATCTTTCCATGTTCCGGCGACGCCCGGCACGTTGGCTTGCCCGCCCAGCCGCCCTTCTGATCCAACCTCGCGGGCCACGCGGGTCACTTCTCCCGCGAACGCATTTAGCTGGTCCACCATTGTATTAATCGTTTCTTTGAGCAGAAGGATTTCACCGCTCACATTCACGGTGATCTTCTTTGAGAGGTTGCCACTGGCGATCGCGGTGGCGACCTCGGCGATGTTTCTTACCTGTCCGGTGAGGTTGCTTGCCATTGAGTTGACGGAATCCGTCAAATCTTTCCATGTACCGCCCACACCGGGCACTTGAGCCTGGCCGCCCAGCTTACCGTCCGTGCCAACCTCGCGCGCGACACGTGTGACTTCTGACGCGAATGAGCGGAGTTGCTCCACCATGGTGTTGATGGTGTCTTTTAATTCGAGAATTTCGCCCTTCACATCTACGGTGATCTTGCGCGAGAGATCGCCGCGCGCGACAGCCGTAGCGACCTCGGCAATGTTGCGAACCTGGCCGGTGAGATTGCTTGCCATGAAGTTGACGTTATCCGTCAAATCCTTCCATGTGCCTGCGACCCCAAGTACTTTAGCCTGACCGCCGAGCTTGCCTTCGGTACCGACTTCGCGCGCTACACGGGTGACTTCGCCGGCGAAGCCATTCAGTTGATCCACCATCGTATTGATGGTGTTCTTGAGCTCCAGAATTTCGCCTTTTACATCGACAGTAATTTTGCGCGACAGATCGCCGCGAGCTACGGCCGTTGTGACCTCAGCGATGTTGCGGACCTGATCGGTTAAATTGCCCGCCATCGAGTTGACGGAATCCGTAAGATCTTTCCAGGTTCCAGCAACGCCGGGAACGTTCGCCTGTCCGCCCAGCCTGCCTTCTGATCCCACTTCGCGCGCTACGCGTGTCACCTCGCCGGCGAAGCGGTTAAGCTGGTCCACCATGGTGTTGAGAGTTTCTTTCAGTTGCAGAATTTCTCCGCGAACGTCGACCGTAATTTTTCGCGAAAGGTCGCCGCTGGCGATCGCAGTTGCGACTTCGGCAATGTTGCGCACCTGGCCAGTGAGATTGCTGGCCATAAAGTTCACGTTATCTGTCAGGTCTTTCCAGGTGCCACCGACTCCGGGGACCTCGGCCTGGCCACCGAGCTTGCCTTCCGTGCCAACTTCACGCGCCACGCGGGTCACTTCACCGGCAAACGCGTTCAGCTGATCCACCATGGTGTTGATTGTGTCTTTGAGTTCGAGAATCTCGCCCTTCACATCCACAGTAATTTTGCGCGACAAGTCGCCGCGCGCCACGGCCGTTGTCACCTCAGCGATGTTGCGCACTTGAGAAGTCAGATTCCCGGCCATAGCGTTTACGGAATCAGTGAGGTCTTTCCATGTACCGGCTACGCCTAATACCACTGCCTGGCCGCCGAGCTTGCCATCTGTTCCCACCTCGCGGGCCACACGGGTCACCTCGGAGGCGAAGGAGCGCAACTGATCGACCATGGTGTTGATGGCTTCTTTCAGTTGGAGAATTTCTCCACGAACATCGACTGTGATCTTGCGGGAAAGATCGCCGCTGGCAACAGCTGTGGCAACCTCGGCAATGTTGCGCACTTGTGCGGTCAAATTACCCGCCATGGAATTGACGGAGTCGGTCAGATCTTTCCATGTACCGGCAACACCCGGCACCTGGGATTGACCACCCAGCTTGCCATCGGTCCCCACTTCGCGGGCCACGCGTGTGACCTCCGAAGTGAACACGCCCAGCTGCTGAATCATGGTATTGACGATCTTGGCGGAACGCAGAAACTCGCCTTCCAAGGGGCGCCCATCCACATCCATGCGCACCGTTTGGGTCAGGTTGCCTTCAGCCACGGCGGCAATTGCGCGAGTCACCTCGGTGGTCGGTCGCAGCAGGTCTTCGACCAGCGTGTTCACGGAGACCTCCATCTCTCCCCATGCGCCTCTGGACTCATCGAACTTGGCGCGCTCGCGAGTTTTTCCCTCTTTTCCAACGACGTGCCCGACCCGTTTCAGCTCCGCGGCAATTCTCTGATTGGCCATCACGATCTGGTTGAAGGAGTCTGCTATTTTTCCCGTGACGCCGGTCCACGAGCCAGGCAGCCGCACGGAGAAATCACCGTCGCGCATCGCCTGCATTCGCTCCAATATCAGAACGAATTCAGCGGAGCCCGATTCCGGAAGCACCCCGACATGCCCGTTACTCTCGGGTTTACTGGCACGGGCGTTTTCGCCTGCAGCTCGGATTGGCGCTCTGGATTTCTTCATACATCTCTCCTGAATAGCAGGCGAAGTTTTCGTTCGACAGCATGAGCGACCTTGAGCTAAAGCGGGCCCAGCGTGGCTCCGGCGGTACGCCAACTAAATCGTTTTGCGACTGATATTCAACGCTGCGCCACTTAGATGCCAGCGGTTTGAATGAAGGTTGTGCTGCGTATTTCTTCTATCCGGTCCAACGCCCTAATTCATCACCTACCTTCTGTTCACGGAATGCAAACCTCTGGTTCGACAGGGGATTCTGCGTCCGGAGCCATATTTTCTGAAAGGCTTCTGCGGTGTCTACTTTGCGAAAAAGATCAATATCATGTGCAAACATTCAGGTCGTGGGTGGCTGACTCCAGGCGTGATCGCGTTCACTTTCTTCAATGGGGTATCCACCTTATTGTGGGGCGTGGCATGGAGGGATTTCTGACCCGTTTCGCGTCCGGTTACGCCATTGCCGTTGTACCGGCTGTGACTGGTAACGCGTGGGGCGGAAGTCTTGTGCAGACACTTATGAACGCAGTCGATAGCTTTGGAGGAAGCGCCGTGCGAGTGTCTATTTTAATAACTTAGAGGTTCGACCGTCTCCGATCTCCGCGAGAAGACGATTGATCCGATATTGCTGACAGAGCCGGCCCCTTTATTTACGCCGGTCAGCATCAAAATTAATGTTGGCCGATTGACATATCTTCGATGGAGTTGGTATCAAGGCTAGCAAGTGCGCAATCCTTTGAGACGTTGGTGCGTACGCCAATAAGGAGAACTCCAACGATGTTCACGCCAAAAGGAAAGTTCAGCTGGTACGAAATCATGACCAGCGATACCGAAGACACAGGCAAGTTTTACTCTAATGTTGTGGGCTGGACGACCAAAGAAATGCCCTCTGGGGATGGTCATCCGTACACCACCTTCAACCTCGGCAATGTTGGAATCGCGGGTATGTTGCATATGACTGGACACGCGGGCTGGATAGGTTACATCTCGGTCGATGATGTCGATGCTCATGTGGAAAAAATTGTTGAAGCCGGCGGCAAGCTATGGAAACCTGCCACGGACATTCCCGGCATACTTCGCTTCGCCGTCTTATCTGATCCGCAGGGCGCGGCAATCGTGGTTTTTACGGCGGACCCAAAGATGCCATCGCCGGTGCGCCCGGAGTCACCGACCCCTGGCTCAATCGGATGGCACGAGCTGTACACGACGGATCTCGACGGCGGATTCAACTTCTACAACAAGCTCTTTGGCTGGACCAAGGTCAGCGATATGGATATGGGTCCCATGGGCCTCTATCGGATTTTCGACGGAGGCGACCACAAGCAAATGGGCGACGGCGGAATGATGACCAAGGAGCCGCATATCCCCGTGTCATGTTGGAACTTCTACTTCAATGTTGACTCGATCAAGGCGGCGGTGAAACGCGTTGAATCCGGCGGCGGGAAGATCTTGAACGGCCCCATGCAAGTACCTGGCGGAGGTTGGATCATCAATGGGCAAGACCCTCAAGGAGCCATGTTCTCTCTTGTCAGCAGCAAAGAATAAGCTACGCAGGTCTTGTTAGAGTCATTCTCAGTTGAGAATTCATTCGCTCATCGCGGCAGCAAAATTCTCACCGCACGAATTCTTTCCACATACAGCGCACACTCGCGAATCGCGGCCCCGCATTGCGGGGTCCGATCTTTCGAGTTATTGTTAATACGTTCCGAATAACATGCAATCTTCTGCAATCTGCGCTGCAACCGAAATGGCTACGTCAGCGATGCTTCGGTTGTTGTTCCTTGTGGACTTAGACCAGCCTTTTCTTGAACTGTGAGGAATCAATCGTGAACAATCTGAATCGAAGAACCTTTCTGAAGACCGTGGGTATGGCGACCGCCGAAACCCTGGTCGGGCCAAACGTACATCTGCTGGCGGAAGAGCAGGCCGAAGCCGCCAAGGCTGTGTCGCCGAATGACACCATTCAATTTGCCCTGATCGGCGCAGGGATTCGCGGACAGGGAATTACGCAAACGGCCGTCCAAGTTCCCGGGGTCAAGCTAGTCGCCGTGTGCGACACCTATCAGGGCCGGCGCGAGCACAGCAAGGAGCTGTGGGGGCCGAGCATCTTTACCACCGTGGATTACAAAGAGATTCTGGCTCGCAAAGACATTGACGCCGTGGTGGTCGCGACGCCGGACCACTGGCACAAGCA
This sequence comes from Acidobacteriaceae bacterium, assembly GCA_035502695.1. GTDB lineage: Bacteria > Acidobacteriota > Terriglobia > Terriglobales > Acidobacteriaceae > JAKAAZ01. Next base: position 3,816 of record DATJUD010000026.1, on the reverse strand, counting down.
AATCGCCGTGGATGCGATGCATGCCGGAAAAGATGTGTATTGCGAAAAGCCGATGATCCACAAATACTCCGATGGGCCAGAGATGATCGAGGCAGCGCGCACGACGAATCGCGTGATTCAAATCGGTAGTCAGCGTGTCAGCAACGTGGCCTACATCAAGGCGAAGGAATTGCTGGCCGCGGGTTCAATTGGCAAGCTGAATATGGTGACCGCGTGGTGGGATCGCAACTCTGCGATCGGCGCATGGGACTACACGGTGCCGCTGGATGCTTCGACAGAGACCTGCGACTGGCCGCAATTTTTGGGGACGGCGCCAAAGATTCCGTTCAATGCAGAGCAGTTTTTCCAGTGGCGCAAATGGAGAGCCTACGGCTCCGGAGTCGCAGGCGATCTTTTCGTTCACTTGTTCAGCGGGACGCATTTTGTGACCGGCGCGCACGGCCCGACTCGCGGCATGGCGACCGGCGGTCTGCGGTACTGGAAAGATGGGCGCAATGTGCCCGACGTGATGGTGGCGCTGTTCGATTATCCGGAAGCGTTCAACCTGAGTCTGCGGGTGAATTTTGTGAACGGTGGCGCAGAAAGCGAAGGGCTCATCTTCACCGGTTCCGAAGGAACCATGCAAATCTTTGGAGATAGTGTCAGCGTCACTCGCACACCACGCGAGACGGAGCCTGGATACGACATTGAGACGTTTACCAAGGCGATGCAAAAGGAAATTGTGGAGAAATACCGCGAGAAGTATCCGATCACGCATCCGAATGGCGCGCCGGCGTTGAATTTTGAAAAGTATGTTGCCGCACCGGGGTACGACGATGTCTATAGCCACTTCGTTACCTTCTTCAATGCGGTTCGGACCCGCCAGCCTGTTGTTGAAGATGCGGTGTTCGGATATCGCGCTGCCGGAGCTGCTCTGTTGAGCAATCGCAGCTACTTTAGCGGCAAAATTGAGCACTGGAATCCGGAGACAATGGAACTGGTGTCGTAAGGGTAGCCACAGGAATCGAGAAAGGTTCATGATGAGAAATCGAAGGAATCGTTTTAGTTGCTGGCCTCGGTTGGGCGCGGTGGCGGTTGCGCTTGCCTGCGCGGTGCCGATGCTGGCGCAGAAAGTTGAAACTCCGCGGCTGACCAAGCCTGGAAATGGGCCGTATGGCGTTCCGCAAGCGACGTTCTTTGTACACCAGCTTGGCACCGATCATGCGGAGGGAATTACTACACTCGACATGAACGGCGATGGATACCTGGATATCTTGAGTGGCGCGTATTGGTACCAAAATCCAGGCCCGAAAGGTGGAGTCTGGAAGCAGCACCAGTATCGAACGGTCGGCATTCACAATGAATTTGTTTCCGATGCGGGCGAATGGACGGTCGACGTGAACCACGACGGCGCGCCGGATGTGGTGACCTATGGATGGATTGAAAATGGGCTGTTCTGGTGGGAGAACCCGAAGAAGCAGGGGGTGATGTGGAAGCGTCACAAAATCTGCGACAGCTACGACACCGAAGGCGGATGGATGGGCGACATCAACGGAGATGGCAAGCCGGACCTGGTGCTGGCGCACTACAACCACTCCGGGGTGTTGTGGGTTGACTTCTCCGGGCCGAAACCAATTGTGCACCATCTCGGACTTGACACCAGTCATGATCAAGGTGTCTCCAACCCGGATGGAATTATTCATACGGTTTCTTCCAACAGTCGAGCCGAAGATGGCCACGGTACCGGCATTGCCGATATCAATGGCGACGGCAAGAACGACGTTCTGACGCCCTACGGTTGGTTTGAAAATGTCGACGCCAACCACGACAAGTGGATATGGCATCCTGACTGGAATCTTGGGGACGCGGGATTTCCCATCCTGGGTTACGACGTGAACAATGACGGCAAGATGGACATTATTTACGGCCAGGGCCACAGCTACGGGCTCTTCTGGTTAGAGCAGGAGGGAAGTGGCGCGAGCCGGCACTGGATTCGCCATACCATCGACGACTCGTATTCGCAGATTCACGCGCTGAAGCTGGTGGATCTCGACGGGGACGGTCAGCCGGAATTGCTGACCGGCAAACGCTACCGCGGCCACTCTGGAAATGACCCAGGCTCGTACGATCCGCTGGTTGTCTACTACTACAAGATCGATCGCAAAACGGCGAAGTTTACCCGCTATGCCATTTCTGTGAACGGAACGGCTGCGGCTGGAACGCAGTTTGTTACCGCGGATTTCGATAAGGATGGCGACATGGATATTGCGACTGCCGGTAAGACGGGCGTTCATTTCTTTGAAAACCTGAAGGTGGATAACGTTCCGAAAGCTGAACGCGAAAAGGAACTACTACTGAACCAGAAATGGCCGTTCCCAGGTGAGGGCAAGGAAGTGCCGCAGGAGGATGGGCCGAAGTAGCTGCCGGATTGATACCAAGTAAAAGGCACGACAGTTGCCGGTTGCCTGGAATAGAGCGACCGGCAACTTCGTTTTGAAAGTGGTATGAAGATATTTCTCTTTCCCTGAATGGCCTGCCTCCGGCCTTCGCGTGAAGCGGATTGAGAGCCAATCGAACCTCTGGCTTCGATAGACTTGAGAGATCGGCTCGCTCGTTACCCATTCAAGGTCTATGGCAAATTCATCTCTCCAGCAAATCGTTCAGGAATGCGCGACGGGCGGCGGATTTCATTTGGCGGGGATCGCTCCGGCTGAATTGTACGATTCGGAGTCGACAAATCGAGACATGGCAGGGGAAGCGCACGCCATCGAAAGCTTCTCAGAACTCAACCATCTCGAGACATGGGTCGCGGAAGGTCGCGCTGGCGAGATGGAATATTTGAAGCGTCGTGATGCGGACGGTCGACTGCTGCGATCTTCGGTGCAGATTCCATTTCCGTGGGTGCGGTCGGTGATTGTCTGCGCAGTTAGTTACAACAGCGACCAACCATACTCCATTGATAGTGAGCCTAGCGGCTCGACGAAGAATCGCGGTTGGATCGCGCGATACGCCTGGTCGGGGCGGCAATCCGCCGATGCGGAGCAGGGAACAGGCGACACGGCGGTCGGGGAGATGTCGCCGACCGATTATCATTCAGTGATTCGCGCGAGGCTGGAAGAGCTCTCCGTGGAACTGAAGCAACGTGTGGGTGAATTTGAATCGCGCTGCTTTGTTGATACTGGGCCGCTGGTGGAGCGGGTGTATGCCAAGTATGCCGGGTTGGGCTGGCAGGCAAAGAACACCTGCTTGATTCACGAGCGACTGGGCTCCTGGTTTTTTCTTGGTGTCATCTTGACCTCGCTGGAACTTCCGCGAGAGGATCGCGTGTGGCCGGCGCGGGATCGATGCGGCAGTTGTACGCGATGCATTGATGCTTGCCCGACTGATGCGTTGGAGCCGTACCGGATGGACGCTTCCCGCTGTATCGCCTATTTAACGATTGAAAAACGCGGGCCGATTGCTGAGGATCTTGCAGCAAAAACGGGCAGGAACGTTTTCGGCTGTGATATCTGTCAGGAAGTTTGCCCGTGGAACCGACGCGCGCCAGTCACCGATTGGCCAGAGCTACAGCCTCGGGCTGAACTGGTGAATCCCGCGCTGGATTGGCTGGCGAATCTGAGCGATGCGGACTATCGCCGTCTATTTCGCGGTTCGCCGGTGGAACGCGCAAAATTCAAGGACTTTCAGCGCAACGTGGCTATGGCGCAGAAAAATGCGGCTCAAGCAGCGAGCACGGATTCAACTGCGCCGGCACTCGAAAGCACAGGACAGAACGTCGTCGCCCCTGCTGATCGGTAGGAACGAGATTCCGGTCCTCGGCAGGCAATCCACGGCTAC
>DATJUD010000025.1:0-5872 GCA_035502695.1 Acidobacteriaceae bacterium | reverse complement strand
GATCGGCTTCGGGCCCCAGCATGAGTAGCACCAGGAATCGGCTCAATCAACTTGCTGAGGAGTAACTTCAAGTGGTTCGAATATTGGACGCTCGAGTAAAACTAGGATTGCCGTATCCTGGTGAGCTTGAACCACGGTCGCCGCTCCGTTGAAGACGCAGGGAAAGAACAGCGAAGGAAGGTCATTTCTCGACCGCGTCTGCATCCCTTGGGGCAGCCGGAAGAGCGATGGTGATTTCCTCCTGGTCGTGTGGACTCGAATTTGGCGTTTTCTGGATAGGTCGATCTTGGTCTTGCTGGAACCTGCCGAAACGGCTCAACTCAGATATATGCCATTCCGATGGGGACTGATCGAACGCGTTGTCGATATAAATGTCTCGGGCAGTCCGGAAACGCAGCAACCCTCCCGCGTAACCGGATTTCCGGCTTGGACGAATGTCGCAAAGGAGAGGAAAGAATAAACGCGCCGACACCCTCCTCGGCAAGTCACTCTATCAGACCTCGACGTGTTCCTTACTAACCGAGATTCTGCCAAGGAGACTGAACATCTTTTCGCAAGTTTGGAGGTGAGTCCGCATCGCGTGCCTTGCCTTATCCGGATCTCTCCTGCGTACTGCAGCTAAGATCTTCGAGTGCTGCTGGTGAGCGTTTTCCTTGATCCCGGGTAACTCCTGCGACTTGCTAATCCACTCCTTGAGAACCCCCCGAATCGGAGTAAGCAATTCATAAAGCATCTGGTTCTTGGCGCACTGGGCTATAGCAAGGTGAAATTCCAAGTCAAGATCCACAAAATCGCGGCCCGAACCGGCCAGGCTCCCCTGCATTTCGTCCATCAGCACCTCCAACTGCTCCAGATCGGAAGAACCGGCTCGCTCGGCAGCCAAGGCAGCTGTTTCGCCCTCAATGAGCAACCGCACTTCGCCAACATCTTGCAATTCCTTGTCGGTCTTCAGCAACCCGCGCGCCATGATGCGCTCGATCAAAAGGCCCGATCCCTCAATCACGTACGTTCCTTCTCCGGGGCGCATCTGCACCATCCCGACGTACGCCAGCGCTTTGAGGGCCTCGCGCAGAGTTGACCGACCGATGTTCAAGGCGACACATAGTTCCGATTCGGAAGGCAGCTTTTCACCAGGTTTCCACCTGCCCTCAGCGATCTGATCCGAAAGCTGCGCCGCAACCTGTTCGCCTAAAGTGATCCTGGATACCGGTTTTAGCATTGACACTCTTACCCCGCGATGATTATAGTACGCTGGCATGAACATCAGCACATCAGAATGTCTGATGTTTCGCCAGTCAATGCGACCAATTCAGCACTGCGCTCGATTCCTAGTTCCTCGGTGAACAAGCCTTGGTTCCCATTCTCTGCAACGTCACATCAAGTGTCGCGTATTCGCGCATTGTAACGCTAAATGTGTTTTCGACATACATGTTCCTTTCGGAACCAACAATTCTGCTGTTTACGAGCTCGTAAATGACTAAATCGCTGCGTTGGAATATAGCACTCCTAATTACGGCAGCAATCGCGATCAGCTATTTCGATCGACAGACTCTGCCTATCGCAATCCAAGCCATCCAGCGCGAACTCCCGGTCACTAATGCACAGTTCTCTCATCTACAGGCAGCGTTTCTAGCCGCCTATGCCTTAATGTATGCCGGAAGCGGAAAGCTAATTGATTTGTTGGGAACGCGACTGGGATTCCTACTGATTATGGTGTGGTGGTCCCTGGCATGCGCAAGCCAGGGACTGGCGACAAGTGTGCCGGTATTGGCTGTAAGTCTGTTTCTGCTTGGCATGGGTGAAGGTGGCGGTTTTCCGGCCGCGACTAAGGCGATGGCTGAGTGGTTTCCTGCAAACGAGCGCTCCAGCGCGATGGGTCTGATGAATGCCGGTACAGCCGTTGGCGCTGTCGCGGCGCCACCGTTGATCGCTTTGACGCTGGTTCATCTAAGCTGGCGCTGGGTCTTCTTTTTGGCCGGCGCCGTGGGGTTGGTATGGACAATCTGGTGGATTCGGGACTACCAGCCCGCCGCTTCGCATCCACGACTTAGTCCGGGAGAGCGTGTGGAGTTGGCCGAGGTGCTTGCACCTAAGTCGAAGAGCAACGAGAAGGTCCGTTGGATCGATCTGTTCCGCTATCCACAGGTTTCCGGGCTGGTGTTCGCCAAATTCCTTAGCGATGCAGCCTGGTATTTTTACATATTCTGGCTGCCAAAGTATTTGTACGACGTGCATCACTTCAATACCAAAGAAGTAGGCTATTTTGCCTGGATTCCTTATGCCGCGGCGGGCGTGGGAAGCCTGTTGGGGGGCTGGTTTTCGAGCGAGTTGATCCGGCGCGGGCATTCCCTGAACATGTCGCGCAAGATCGCACTCGGGGTAAGCGCCGGAGTGATGCCTTCAATTCTGCTGGTGATGCATGCGCCTGTGGACTTTGTGATCGTGCTCTTCAGCATTGCGTTCGCTGGCCAACAATCGTGGTCAACCCTGGTGATGACCCTGCCATCGGATATCGTTCCTGCAAGCGTTGTGGGTTCGTTGGCAGGACTGGTTGGCTTTGGCGGAGCGATGGGCGGTATCGTTTTCGGTCTCGCGGTGGGGCAACTGCTGGATCACGGCTTTGGTTACGGCCCGGTATTTGCGGTAGTTGGTGTTTTGCATTTGATCGCCTTCTGCGTGATTCTGTTTACGAACCGAGAGATCGGACCAATTGACTTTCCGACCGGGACACCCCGTGTTGCGGTTGCCTGAGAATTGATTTCCAACAGGAGATATGAAGGTGGAAAAACAAACCAAAACAATCGGAATCATTCATGCAATTCATTTGACGATTCACGCTATGCAGCCATTTCTTGAGCGCTACATTCCAGACGTCGAGGTTATGCATCTTTGTGACGACACAATTCAGCGCGATAACATTGCCGCAGGCGTCGGCGTGATTCCGAAGCATAACTACTTTCGCTTTGCTCAATATGCGCACAACCTGCAGGAGTCGGGCGTGGAGCTTATTCTTCTCGCCTGCTCCACGTTCAACTATGCCGCCGAACTGGCTCGCCCCCTGATCGATGTCCCCATCATGCAGATCGATCGGCCTATGATGGAACGGGCCGTGGAACGAGGACCCCGAGTGGGACTGTTGGCCACGCTTGCAACCACAGTACCATCATCCGAACGCCTTCTACGGATCGTCGCTGCTGAGAGAGGCTGTCCTGTGGAAATTACTACAGTGCTGCGCCCTGAAGCCTTCGACGCCATTCAAAAGGGCGACACTGCGACACATAACAAGATCCTGTTGGAAGAGATTGACAAACTATCGGGCAACGTCGATTCCATCGTCATGGCGCAGCTCTCGATGTCGGCCTTGGAGCCTTTGCTGGGCAACCCTGCAGTTCCAGTCTTCAACAGCGGAACGACTGGATTTGCGTACGTTCGCGAAAGACTGCATGGAACAGCGCGAAACGAGGTGGTTGCATGATTGCGTCATTAGCAGGCCAGGCGTCGCCAGCACGCGTATTCGCTTGCAGCGCACCGCATACCGCGGAGATGATTACCGATCTATCGCTTCGATCGTATGAGTACCGCGCGCAAGTGCTGCGCATGGTTTATGAACGAAAATCCGGACACATCGGCGGAGCATTTTCAATCGCGGAGATTCTTGCGTGCCTTTACTTCCATCACTTGCGACTGGATCCTGCAAATCCAGGATGGAACGATCGCGATAGACTGGTTTTTTCCAAGGGACATGCGTGCGCCATGCTCTACACCTGTCTTGCTCATCGCGGCTATTTTCCCGTCTCTGAGCTACCGACTTTTCGCGGTCTGAACAGCCGTTTGCAGGGACATCCAGAACCGCAAAAGACGCCAGGAGTGGAAGTGGCTGCGGGGCCGCTCGGGCACGGCGTGGCGATCGCGTCGGGGATGGCCCTGGCCGCGCGAATGGACGGCTCGAGCCGCAGAATATACGCAATCTTAGGCGATGGCGAGTTGAACAGCGGAGTGATCTGGGAGGGCCTGATGGTCGGCGCCAAGTTCGCTCTCGACAACCTGACCGTCATCGTCGACTATAACGGCGTGCAGCAAACAGGAACCACGCGCCACATAATGCCCACGGAACCAATTGCCGACAAGTGGGCTTCGTTTAACTGGCACGTCATCGAGATCCACGGCCACAATGTCGGCGAAATACTGGCCGCGTTGGATCTTTCCAACGAAATTCATGGCCGCCCCGTGGTAATCATCGCTCGCACAACCAAAGGAAAGGGTGTGAGCTTCATGGAGAACCAGCCTGCTTGGCATGGAGGCGTTCCGGACGAGAAGCAATTCCTGAGCGCGCTGGCTGAGTTGGAAGAAAGAACGAGTGAATGGAAAGTCTAATTCGAAGTCCTTTCGGGAGCCCAGTCCTTATTCGCAAGGCCTATGGGGAAGCGCTCGTACAGTTGGGCGCGCAGCGGGATGACGTTGTTGTGCTTAGTGCGGATGTGCAGAACTCCGACTTCAGCTTTATGTTTGAGGCCGCCTATCCTCACCGCTTTATCAATGTAGGCATCGCCGAACCCGCCCTGGTCGACGTTGCCGTAGGCTTGGCGAATGCGGGCAAGGTTGCCATCGCGAACACTTTTGCTTTTCTATTCACTACGCGCGCATTGGAGATGGTGCGCACCCATGTTTGCTACGGGGGCGCAAATGTGAAGCTTGCGGCGGCCTACGCGGGACTCTCAGATTCGTTCGATGGTCCGACGCATCAGTCGATTTCGGATCTTGCAATCCTGCGCAGTCTCCCGAAGATGACGATCGTTGTCCCCGCCGATTCGCTCGCTGTTAGAAAGCTATTGCCGCAGGTGGTGGCATGGAGCGGGCCGGCCTACTTCAGGATGTGCCGCAACGAATTGCCGCAGATATTCACTGAATGCTACGAGCCGGAGATTGGGAAAGGCATCACACTGATTGATGGAGAAGATGCTACCGTTATTGCCTGCGGCGTAATGGTCTGCCGCTCTATTGAGGCGGCGCAGATGCTGATGCGAAAGGGCATTCGGCTGCGTGTCGTCGAGATGCATACCGTCAAGCCTCTTGATGTGGAGCTGATCGTCCGTTGCGCGCGAGAAACCGGTGCGATTGTCACTGCGGAAGAACATTCAGTTATTGGCGGTCTGGGCGGTGCTGTCGCAGAGTGTTTATCGCAATGCGCTCCCGTTCCAATGGAGCGAGTTGGCGTGAACGACACATTTGCGGAATCGGGTCCCTACAGCGAATTGCTCGATAAATACGGCCTGAGTGCACACGCGGTGGTCGCCGCCGTGGAGAACGCTCTAGAGCGGAAACTGGCAAGCTCACCCCACATAACCAGCGAGGTTTTTGAATGATGAAGCAGATCGTACTTCCGTATGGTCATGAAGAACGAACCATCGAGATTCCCGAGGAGAACCTGGCCTGGATAGAGGGACCGCGTCATGCAGCACCGATTCCGGATATCGAAGCCGCAGTACGGCACGCAATCCGGAATCCCATCGATGCGCCAACGCTCGCGGAGTTGGTTGCCCGCCATGGCAAACGCACTTTGTTGCTCTTGGACGATAGCACACGCAGTACACCGCAGAAGCTCATCCTGCCTATTCTTCTTGACGAATTGAACGCCGCCGGAGTCCCCGACAGTGAAATCTCGGGAATGATCGCCCTCGGAACTCATCGTTGGATGAGTCAAAATGAAATTGCGTTCCGTGTTGGTGGAGGCGTATTGCAGCGTATTGCGGTGACAAATCTCTCGCATGACCCAAAAGACTTTGACGATCTGGGCGTTACGCCGCTCGGAATCCCTATCCACGTGAGCAAGCGGTATCTTGAAGCACCGATCACGATCGCCGTTGGCAACATC
>DATJUD010000024.1:0-33652 GCA_035502695.1 Acidobacteriaceae bacterium | reverse complement strand
CGCTCGCTCGACGGCGGCAAGACCTGGGAACCTACGCCGATTACGGTTTCGCTGCAGCCGCAGAAGCCTGGAATTCCTCTGGAGGACAAGTCTTATATTGTGGCGGATACATCGCATGGCAAGTACGCCGGCAATCTGTATATTGCCTGGACGCGCTGGAGCCTGGTTGATTCGCGTATGGTGCTGTCGCGTTCCACCGACGACGGAAAAACCTGGTCGACGCCCATGGAGATTGATCAGAAGCCCGGATTGCCGCGCGACGATAACGGTGCGCTGGAGGGATTTGATGGAGCTGTCGGTGCCGATTCGACCGTATACGCGGTTTGGGCGGCCGGGAATAATCTGCAATTCACCACATCACGTGATGGCGGCAAAACATTTGCGAAGACGAAGAACATTCTCCGAACAGCGCCGACAATATTTGCCGTGCAGGACTTTGATCGCGCCAATGGATTTCCTCAAATCGCGGTTGATGCTCGCAGCGGCGACCACAAGCATGCTCATCTGTATGTCACCTGGAGCGATGCTCGCAACGGGGATATCGACGTGTTTTGTGCTCGATCACTGGACGGAGGCAAAAAGTGGAGCGCGCCGGTGAGGGTGAATAATGACACAATCCACGACGGCGCCGACCAGTTTTTCCAGTGGCTCACCGTGGATCCGGTCTCCGGTGCGGTCTCGGTCCTGTTCTATGACCGGCGTTTAGATCCGGAAAATGAAAAAACCCTGGTCACGCTGGCGCGTTCGACTGACGGCGGCCAGACGTTTCAGAACTATGCGTGGAGCGAAAAACCGTTCGTCGCTTCCGAGCAGGATTTTATGGGGGATTACAGTGGAATTGCTTCCTTCAACAACCGGGTCTACGGCGCCTGGGCAGAAGATACTGTGACTAAAAAGAAGTCCCCAGCGGAGGAGAAAAAACCGTCTCCGGCGACCGCCGAGGATCATTCGACAGACCACACGATTGTTCGTGTCGGAGTCGCAGATTTTTCCGCACTGGCTCCGTCGAAGCGGTGAATTGACCGAAACAGCGTCGAAAGTCGAAGGGAAATTGGTGTTGAATCGATTGAAGGTCAGGAAATGCGATTCATCGGAATTTTGCACCGAGGATGTTGCACTCGGCTACTGACTGATGGGTCTATTTTCAGCTTTAGTGCGTCCAACTGGAGTAGGGGAAGTCGGGGGCGAAATTTCCCGGATTCGGGTACACTGCCTTTATATCAATGACACAAAGCACTCCTCAGTAAGGTCTAAGAAAATCTTGAGATGCAAGAGAGAGTTTTCGTGAAGCCAAAGATATTGGTGGTCGATGATGAACGCGTGATTGCCGATACGCTAGTGATTATTCTGAACCGGAATGGTTTTGAAGCGACAGCTGCTTATAGCGGCGAATCGGCTGTAGAGATGGCCCAATCCATGCAGCCGGAAATGATTATCAGCGATGTCATCATGAATGACATGAACGGCATCGATGCGGCCATCCAGATCCGCACCCTGTTGCCGAAGTGCAAAATTCTTCTGTTTTCCGGTCAGGCGGCGACGGCCGATTTGCTGGAAAAAGCAAGAACCCAGGGGCACGAATTTGAGATCCTCGCCAAGCCCGTGCACCCGCAAGACTTGCTGATGCACTTGCGCTCCTAGCGGCAAAGTTTCTGCGCACGAGTTTTTTGCTGTAAGTCTTTGATTGAATCAATATTTTTATAAACTGGGCAATTTTCGTTTGTGCAGCTTCAAATTTCTCTGCGGCCCTCCATTGCCCGCGTCATCGTCACTTCATCCGCATATTCAATGTCGGCTCCGGCTGGGATGCCGGTTGCGATTCTTGTAATGCGAACGGCTGTTCCGCGCAGCAGTTGCAGGAGATATCCGGCAGTAGCCTCGCCTTCGACGGTGGGATTGGTGGCCAGAATGACCTCCTGCAGCGAGCCGGCTTGCACACGCTCCATAAGGCTGTCGATGCGAAGTTGATCTGGACCGATTCCATTCAGCGGCGACAGGGTTCCATGCAGCACGTGGTAGGTACCGTTGAAGTGCTTCGTCCGTTCAATGCTGGCAATGTTCGACGGCTCTTCGACTACGCAGATAATCGCTTGATTTCGCGACGGATTGCTGCAGAACTGACAAGGATCCACGTCCGTGATGTTGTGGCAGATGGAGCACAAGTGGAGCTGCGTCTTCATGTCACGGATCGCATCCGCTAAGGCAACCGCGTCTTGCTCCGTGGCGCGGAGAATATGGAAGGCCAGGCGCTGCGCCGACTTTCTGCCGACACCGGGCAGTTTTGATAGCTCGTCAATCAGTTGGGTAAGGGGTTGGGCGAAACGTGACACAAAATTTCCTTCGTTGTTGGAAGTAGAAAACTGATGATTTTCTTCGGGTTGAATCGGTTCTGCCTGGATCGACCTATTGTCCCAGCATCCGCATCCACTCCATCCCTCCGAGCATTCCAGAGAGCTTGCCCTGCAAGGCCTCATCGACCCGGCGTGACGCGTCATTGACCGCCGCTGCAATCAGATCCTGCAACATTTCCAGATCGGCGGTATTGTCGGGGCCGCTGCCGACTGCGGCGGCTGAAGGATCGACCTGTACCGCCAGCACCTGCTTCTTGCCATTCATGCGGACCGTAATTGCGCCGCCGCCGGCTGAGCCCTCGACCTGGATCTGGGCCATCGTTTGCTCCATCTGCTGTTGCATTTGCTGCGCCTGGCCCATCATTTCCTTAATTTTGTCCATGTCCATCGGGAGCCCTTTCCAGTCAGGATTTCGAAGCTTGCGGATCGCGGAGAGAGACCACACTGCGGACCTCCGCCGAAAACAGTTGTTGCGCATGACGAATCAGGGGATGATCCTGGGGACGCGTTCCACCGTCCATTGGTGGCGCCAGAGTCACTTTTGCCTGAGGCTTTTTGCCATTGGCCGCGGACGGATCGCCCGCTTCCAAACGGATTGTGCGGCCGGGCCCGGCAGTTTGGCGAAAAGCTTCCTTCACGAGTTGTTGCGCTGCCGCGGGGTACATCATTTCAAACAGCGTTTTGGAGGCGGCCACCCGGACCCGCAATTCATTTCCATCCCACTCACAGGTTCCGGATTCCAACATGTACCCGGCGGTTTCATGTCCGCCTTGGATCAGCACCTGGCTCATGGCAGTGCGCAAGGGTTCTACGTCGGCTGCAGCAGAAGATTGGGCGTCCTCGGCTTGGACCGTTGGAGCGAGCGTTTCGATCGGAGAACTGGCGGCTTCCGCTGGCAAGGGTTCGGTTGGTGCGATGATCGGAGTGGTTGCAGGAGCAGCGGCAACAGCTGCAGATCCCGGAGAAGATGCGAACATTCCCTGCAGGGGGTGGCTTTCCGCTGTCACCGGAGCGGCGGTTTCGTTAAGCCGAGGAGCCGGTTGCTTGAACTCCTCACGGACGGGCGATCGAGCGGGACTGATCGCAGCGGCGGGCGAAGCGTTGGGGCGAGCTGCGGAAGACTGTAACTGTTTCGGTGCGACGCTGGTTCCCGATAATCGCGGCGCTGGGGCGGCAGAGCTTCCACCTGCTCCCGAGGGAAGCGAAAGCTGCCGGAATAAATCCTCCAGCGGTAACAGCCGCTGCATGTGAACCAGCTTCAGCAAGCCGAGTTCCAAGTGAAAGCGCTGCTCCTGCCGGTAGCCGAGATCGTCAAATGTCTTCAGCATGGAGTTCAAAAAGCGCGTCAAATCCTCTTCAGAGAATGCGGTTGCCACCCGTTCGGCGCGCTCTCTCTCTTCGTCTGAAACCTGCAGGAGGTCAGAATTTGTCCCGGCCAGACGCGCCATCAGGCAGTTGCGTAAGAAGCGTACCATCTGGCGCGCAATCTGCTGCGGGCTGTTGCCCGCGTCGAGCAGCGCTGCGGCTTGCTGCAGCATGGAGGCGGCGTTCTGTTCCTTTACCGCTTCCATCATGTTCTCGAAGACCTGATTGGAAACCGTTCCCATCAGGGATCGAATCTGCGAGGCTTCCAGGGCGTGTGCGCCATTGATCAGCGGAGCACTGGCGATTGCCTGGTCCATGATGGAAAGCGCGTCGCGCATGGAACCGTCACCGGCCTCGGCAAGCAGAGACAGCGCGGCTTCATCGACGCCGACGGATTCCATTTCGGCGATGCTGCGCAGCTGGGCCACAATTTCCTGAAACCGCACCGCATGAAAACTGAAATGCTGGCTGCGCGAGCGGATGGTCTGGGGAATGTCCTCGGGCTGCGTGGTGGCCATCATGAAGATCACGTGCGCCGGCGGCTCTTCCAGGGTTTTCAGCAGAGCATTGAAGGCGGCGTCGGTGATTTGGTGGGCTTCGTCGAGGATGTAGATCTTGTATTTGTCACGTGCCGGACTATAGCGCGCGCCTTCACGCAGCTCCCGAATTTCATCGATGCCTCGATTGGTGGCGGCGTCGATTTCGATCACATCCATGGAGTTACCAACGCGAATTTCCGTGCAGGCATCGCAGACTCCGCAGGGTTCGGGTGTCGGGCGCTCCGGCGTGCCCTGGGGCGTGCGGCATTGCAGCGCCATTGCAAGAATGCGGGCGATGGTCGTTTTACCAATGCCGCGATGCCCGCTGAAAATATAGCCGTGCGCGATTCTGTCTTGCGCCAGGGCGTTCAAAAGCGTCTGCGTCACGTGGTCTTGCCCGATGACGTCTGCGAAGCGCTGGGGCCGGTATTTGCGCGCTAAAACTTGATAAGCCATAGGGTCATTGAGCGGAATATTTCGAAGTGCGTGGCCAGTAGACCTGCCCTTCGATTGTAGCGCTTGTGCCAGCCGTCGGGATGCAGTTGCCGCGTCGACAGCGAACTGGGAATATTTCCACTTGTCCGTCGCGTTTTTCGGCGATTGCCGCGCTGTGAGAATTATTTTCTGCGGGCTTTTTTCGCGCGATTCGGCGAGGTCGTGGATTTTCGTCGCGTTGAAGCCGGCGAAGACTTCCGCTGCAATTGCCTTTTTGCAGATGTCTTCGAAGGTTGCGCGGATTTCTTGGTCGAAGAGCCGGACTGAGCCGGTTTCTCCTTTTTTGCGGCAGATTGTACTTTTTTCTTCTTGGCGGCAGCTTGTTCCTTGGCTCGTTTGAACGCCAATCGCTTGCGGCGTCGCAACTCTTCCGAGGAATACATGGAGCCACGGCAATTTTTCGCGCCACAATTGCAAGGGGCCTCTTCTTCGCCGCCGTCGTACAGGCAATAGTCGTAGCAAAGCTCTTCACCGGCTGCGATATTGCGGATGGCCATGATCCAGACTCGGCCATCGATTTCCTCGGTTTCACAATTCGCGTCGCAGGAGTGATTGATAAACATGGCGATGCCGTGGCCATCGATTACTTTAGAGCCGTCGCCGATGCCGAATAAGTAGGTGATGGGTTTGTGCTCATAGCGGCGGTCGGCCTCTTCTTTGTCGATCACTGGGCCCGTGTATTCGACCACGCGAGTGCCTTTTGCGATGGGCGTGGTGGTGTAACAACCGGCGGCGTGGATGAGGGAGGAGCGAACGATGAGGCCCATACGTATGTTGGAAGCAGAACTTGGAGTATAGCAGCCGCCCCGTCTCGAAATTTTTAGGATCGCGCCAATTCGACTATCCAAACGAGCACGAAAACGTCCAGAATAGTACGTATGGAGTGTTTCAAAGAGCCGCGACGCTGCCTCCGCATGTTGGTCGCAATGCTGCTGTTGTCTGGAAGCATGCTCGCGCGGGGCCAACAGAGCAGCCAGAGTCCTCCGCCCGATGCTCCATCGGCAAATGGCCAGAAGCAGTCGTCTCAGCCCTCGTCTTCCACGCAGACAAAGACGGCGAAGTCGCAGAATTCCTCGAAGACGGGATCCAAATCTACGCCCGATACCGATGCCGCCGGCAGCAATCCATTTCCCATGGCGCAGTCGGAAGCGGCGGCGAAAGCGGATGCGCAACAGGAGGCTCCGCAATCGACCGAGCCGATGCAGAATGGTTCTTCGCCAAATCCAGGCGCACCACCGCCCGCGACAAAGAATCCTAGTCGAAAATCCGGGCAAGCTTCCCCCGCAAAAGACAATCCATTTCCCGAGGCGCAGTCGCAAGCGGCTGCGAAGGCGAACCAGACTCAGGGAGGCGAAGCGGGAACGGGAAATTCTCAGGGATCTGGAATTCCGCAGCCTGGTTCAGCCGCTGCTTCTAAAGGTGGGTACAGTTCGAGCGATGCACATTTACCGCAGCCCGAACTTGGAGAGGGCAATCTCGGCACGCATCCCAAGTTGGATTCCTTTACACGCGATCAGACGCCGGATGGACGAGTTGACGATGATCTAAATACTGCCGATCTGTACATGAAGAATGGAAATTATCGCGGCGGATATTTGCGATATCAGGATGCGCTGCAGTTTGACCCTACGAACGATACCGCGCTGTACGGGCTTGCAGATGCACTTTGCAAGGAAAATCAAACCAGCGCTGCAATGGCGCACTTCAAGAGCTACGCAACGACAAATCCGCAAGGAAAGTATGCGAGGAAAGCCGAGAAGATGCTGGCTCATCCGGAAAAATGCATGCACAACCGTTAAGCTAACGGAAGCTTGACAAGTACCATGCGATGGCGGGCCGGCCGATGAAAATTGCAGCGATGCCGGCGGCGGCGAGAAAGCTTCCGAATGGAATGCGATCGGAGCCGCGAGCTCTGCGCAATATCAGCAGAGCAACGGCGAACAGCGCGGCCGCCAACACACCAAAAAAAAACGTAAACAATGTGAGCGCAAGACCAAAAAATGCAGCGATCATGGCCAGGAGTTTCACATCGCCTAAGCCGAGCCCTTGGCGACGCCGTACGAGCCGGTACAGCGTCCACACCATCAACAGTAGAGCGGCGGAGATTGCCGCGTCTCCCAGCACATGCATCGCGACGCGCGAGCGAAATTGATTTCCGGGGGCGAACACTCGAAGTAGAAACGCGGCGGCAATTCCAGGCAGCGTAAACGCGTCGGGCAACAACATGGTTTGCCAATCCATGACCGCAAGGCCGAGCAACAGAAAACAGGCCGCTGCGTCGAGCAGCGTTTGCCAGGTTGCGCCCGTGTGCAGAACGCATGCCACAAATAGCGCCGCCGTGCCCAGCTCCACAAGCGGATATTGCGGCGAGATTTTTGCCTTGCAGTTGCGGCAGCGACCGCGCAGCCAAAGCCAACTGAGGACCGGGATGTTGTCACTTGCACGAATCGGCGCGTCACAGTGCAGGCAGTGCGACGCAGGTGCCACAATCGATTGATGCGCCGGCAGGCGAACGATGCAGACATTCAAGAAGCTGCCGAACGTCAGGCCAAGGACAACGGCCGCCGTGATCAACGCCCAAACGGGAATGGAAGCGAAAACTAACACGCAGCCGCAGTATACGCAGGGTAGCGGCAATCTACTATCATGCGCGCGACCAGTCTAAGATGAGGAACATGGCTTCAACGCAAAATTCATCCTCCAACCTGGATGCTTCGCCGATGCCGGAGATGCGTTCGCAATCAACTTCGCTGGAAACATCATTTGTGCGCGCGGTGACGATCATGGCGCAGCTGCGTGCTCCCGGTGGCTGTCCGTGGGATCGCGAGCAGACTTTCGATTCCATCCGCCGCTACACGCTGGAGGAAACCTACGAAGTTCTCGACGCTATTGAACGCAAGGATTGGGCCGGCCTGAAGGACGAGCTGGGAGATCTGTTGCTGCAGGTGTTGTTTTACGCGGAAATGGCGCAGGAAGAAAAACTGTTTACGTTGCAGGACGTGACCGACAACTTGAGCGAAAAATTGATTCGTCGTCATCCACATGTGTTCGCGAATCGAGAGGGAGTCGAAACCTCGGCGCAAGTTCTTCAAAATTGGGAAGAGATCAAGAAGTCTGAGCGTGCAGGTGCGAAAAACGAACACGCGAAGTCTCTGCTGGACAATGTACCTCGATCGCTGCCGGCGCTCATGGAGGCCAGCAAGCTTGGAAGCAAGGCGGCCTCGATTGGCTTCGACTGGCCCGAGGCAGCACCTGTGTTCGACAAGCTACAGGAAGAGCTGGACGAATTGCGACAGGCAATCGCTTCTGGCGAAAAGAAGGCGCAAGAGGAAGAGTTAGGCGACGTGTTATTTACTGTCGTCAACCTGGCGCGGAAGTTAGGTGTGCAATCGGAGTTTGCGTTGCGCGCATCGAATGCAAAATTTCGGCGAAGATTCGCATCGATGGAATCCTCTGCGTCGACGGCGCCATCGATGGCTGAACTCGGTGCGGAAGAATTGGAGACGTTTTGGAATCGTGCAAAAACAGAGGAACGAAAAGGATCTGCCAGTGAGTAAAGCGGTGGAAAAGATTGAAGTCCGCAAGATCGTTTCCATTCCAGACATGGAAGCGTGTGTCCAATTGCAGCAGGCAGTCTGGCAGTTTCGCGATCTGGACATTATTCCGCGCAGAATGTTTGCGGTTGCCAACGCCGTTGGGGGCCAGGTGCTGGGCGCCTGGGCGTCAGAGCAACTGATCGGCTATGCTCTGGCGATTCCAGGCTTGCGCGATGGACGGCCCTACTTCCATTCGCACATGCTGGCGGTGGCGCCGGAATATCGAAACCGCGGGGTGGGGAAAATGCTAAAGCTTGCACAACGAGAAGACGCGCTGGCGCGTGGAATCGAACTGATCGAATGGACTTTCGATCCGCTAGAAGTAAAAAACGCATTTTTCAACATTGAAAAGCTGGGCGCGATCGTTCGACGATATACGCCCGATTTTTATGGTGCTTCCACATCGCCATTGCATGGTAATCTTCCCACGGACCGACTTCACGCGGAATGGTGGTTACGTACTGCGCGCGTGCGCGGCCTAGTTGCAGGAGAAGAGCTTCCGAAATATTCCATAAATGAAACTATCACTATTACATATTCTCGCACCGGCGCGGGTGGTGGTACACTCCACCCACTCTCCGAGATGGCGTTAGAATCATTAATGAAACTCAGGCGTGAATTCATCACGGCTTTTTCTGCGGGGCTCACCGTGTTGCGGTTTCAAAATCTGTCTGGTGAGTCGGCTTGCTACCAACTTGGCGACTGGAATGAAAATGACGAGATCGTCGAGAAGTAACGTAGCCAGGGATCAAAGCGTACTGTGAGATTGTTGCGATCGCGATTGAGGGTGTCGGAGGAGCTTTTTTGTGAAGATTGAAAGCGTAGTTTTGCGCGAA
This sequence comes from Acidobacteriaceae bacterium, assembly GCA_035502695.1. Classification (GTDB taxonomy): domain Bacteria; phylum Acidobacteriota; class Terriglobia; order Terriglobales; family Acidobacteriaceae; genus JAKAAZ01. The sequence goes on along the minus strand of DATJUD010000024.1, from coordinate 24,470 downwards.
ATACGGATGCCGCTACTGCAGCCGTTTGAAACCAGTTTTGGACGTACCACCGAGCGGCGGATTCTCCTGGTGGAAGTGCAGTCCGAAGGAGTCACCGGTTGGGGAGAGTGCACGGCGGGAGAGCATCCCAGTTTCAGCGGCGAATGTACGGATACCGCCTGGTTGATGCTGACCAACGAATTGATTCCGGCGTTGTTGCATGGGGAAATTGATTCGGCTGGATCGTGCCCAAAGGCGATGAGCCATGTGCGCGGCAATCGAATGGCGAAGGCTGCGTTGGAAAACGCGGTCTGGGACGCCGAGAGCCAGCAGCTGGGAATTCCACTATGGGAGTTGCTTGGTGGAGTGCGGAGAAAAATTCCGTGCGGAGTGTCGCTCGGTATTCAATCTTCGATCGAAAAATTGATGGATATCATCGAAAAGGAATTGGCTGCGGGGTATCAGCGCATCAAGCTGAAATGCAAGCCCGGTCACGATGTGCTGATGTTCGAAGCGGTGCGCAACCGCTGGCCGGATATTGTGCTTAGCTGCGATGCGAACGGTTCCTATCGGTTGAAGGATCAGGATCTTTTGCGGTCATTCGACATGTTTAACATGCTGATGATTGAGCAACCGCTCTGGCACAACGATTTTTACTTCCATTCCCTGCTGCAGCGTCAATTGGAGACATCGATTTGTTTGGATGAATCGATCCGCAATCGACGGGATGCATTGGCTGCCATTGAAATGGAATCCTGCCGCATCATCAACATCAAACTAGGACGTGTCGGTGGATTCAGCGAGGCGATCCGCGTTCACAATGTGACAGCGGAGCGGGGCATTCCCGCATGGTGCGGTGGCATGCTGGAAACCGGGATCGGCCGCTCGCATAACATTGCGCTTTCTTCGTTGCAAAATTTTATTTTGCCCGGAGATGTTTCCGCCTCGGCGCGCTATTGGGAAGAAGACATTATTGAGCCTGAGGTAGAGGTGTCGCGCAAAGGAGAAATCATGGTTCCTCAAATCGCCGGGCGAGGATTTGAAGTGAAGCGCGACCGTGTTGAGAAATTGACGGTTCGCAGCGAACGCCTGCATGCGCGCAATAAAGCACACGGCGAACCCGCAGGAGTAGTCAAAGCGCGGGCCTGATGTTGCTATGCCGCGGCGGTCACGTGGTCGTTTCGCTGCCGCCGAATCATGGTTGATTGGCTTGCGGCGTTAGAGGTTCCGGCATATGCAGCAGCCATTCAATCGCATCCGTATACTTCCATCCGGCGGGAACTGGGTGGTAGTCGCTTGCGTTTTCGTCGACAAACACGTGCAGCGACTTAAACATCAATTCTTTTCCCGTCATGTTCAAAATCAGATGAGATAGCTGCCAGCCGCACTCCGGCGTTTTTACCTGCTCAATGCGGATGGTCCCTCCCGGATAAAGTGTGCCTAGAATTCCCCAACCGTAATCCACCTCTTTGAAAAGATGACCTTCAACTCGAACCACGCGCAGATCTGTCGGGTCAATCCATATTTCCCCGTGAATGCCGGTCAGGATTCGAGATTCTAATGTGGGAGGAGAAAAGTGCGGATTCGGGGTAAACGTCATTCGTATTGCCAGCCCATTTGGTCCCTGCACGGGCCCTTCAAAGTGGTTGATAAATGCGTCCGGTAGCAGGCGCATCACGCCGGTAATACGATCTGCGTCGCGCTCTTCATTATGATGGCGGTGTTGTTGTGCCGCTGGATCGGACGCGAGTTCTCGCAGCCGGTTTAGCTCCGCTTCCGTTTGCTCGGTACTGAGAGGCCTATTGTGGATGGCGACCAGGCGAGCCACTCCGCCTTGGCTGGTTTCGATAATTTCCTTGGTTGTGTCGGTATTTCTAGTCTTTTTTCTCAGCAGATATCGCATGGGGGGGCGATGACTGTAGGAATTCTTCAGCTCATTATCGATCGCAGCCTGTACCAGCGCGTGCGGATCGGATTTTGCCAGGTTCCACGCGGAGGAGTTTGTCGTCTCCGCCGGAGGTTCGGTCTGACCCGTGGCCCACGCGGAACCAAAGGCCAAAGCGAAAAGGAGTGCCCATACGAGAGAGAGCCAAGGGCGCCGGGCCAATGGCGGTCCAGAGAAATGAGGTCGCAGCATGAATAACTCACGAGGTTTTGATCGTAGCCCGGCAACGGAAGGAGTCGCGGTTCCACTGCTGTCGGCAATCCTCAAGAGCAATGTCACCTCAGCTTCTGACAGTTTACGATATACATTGGAGAGAATGAGTCGTGACGAGCCCATAGCCGTAAGACTCAAGGGACTCAAGGTTGGAATCCGAAATGTCAGCGGTCAAGATTGCAAATCGATTCTGATGGCGGATGGCAAGTGGAGATGAGGTCAAGATGAGCCCATTGTTTCAACGTGCCGCGGGACAAAAAGAGCAACGCGGCCATGGCCACGGGTCGGCCGGCCCGCGGGTTCCACGGCATTCGAGCGCCTGGATGAAAATTTTAACTCGTCTCAAGGCGGAGCCGGGTCTGTGCGTGCTGGATATCGGCCCGACTTCTCCCAACAATATCAATTTTTTGACGAACCTCGGTCACAGCGTCTACATGGCTGACCTGGTCGAAGAAGCTGTCAAACCGGATTGGTTATTGCCTGCGGAAGACGATGGGACACCCGCGTATGACGTTGAAGGCTTTCTGGCGCGGCACATGGATTTCGGCAATCGCGAGTTTGACATTGTTCTTTTGTGGGACGCACTCGACTACATTCCTGCCCCGTTGGCGGATGCGATTTTGCGGAGACTGAACGTTGTGATGCGCGAACATGGTCAGGCGCTGGCATTTTTCCATTCTCGAACGACAGGGCCGGAGACGACATTTTGCCGCTACCACGTGATGGATGGCGACACCGTCGAGACCCAGCAGGGACCCAGCCATCCGGTACTGCGGAACTATCAAAATCGCCAGATCGAGGCCCTCTTTCAGGAAATGGGCGCCTGCCGGTTTCTGCTGGCAAAAGACAACACGCGTGAAGTGATTGTCTCCCGCTGAAAATGGATCGGACTCTCCAAGACCTGCTGGCTACCTAGCGGAAGAAACCGGAATGAAGCAATGAACGGCACAGGTGTTGTGGATGTTGCCATTGCAGGCGCGGGAATCATTGGCCTGTCGCTGGCGTTGGAATTGCGAAAACGCGGACTTTCAGTCACAGTGATGGAACGTGGACAGGCGATGTGTTCCGCCTCCTGGGCGGCCGGTGGTATGTTGGCAGTGAATGATCCGCAAAATCCTGCCGAACTGATGCCATTGTGTGTTCGCAGTTGGGAACTCTATCCCTCCTACCTGGACCGCGTCCAATCGCTCTCGGGCTTGCCCGTGCCATTGCGGACTTGTCGCACGTTGCAGGAGGCGAGGTCAGGAAACAAGTTGAACGAGTCTGCGACGGCCACGGAAATTGCACAGCTCGCGCCTGGGCTCAATCCAACCGGTCACCGCTTTGTGTGGCTGGACGAAGGCAGCGTCGATCCTAACGATTTGCGCGCAGCTTTACCCGCAGCTTTGCGAGTTGCGGGCGGAAGACTACTGGAAGCGACAGAGGTTTTGGACTTTAGGAGCGCGGACGGCGAAGTCCTGGTAGAAACCCGGCAAGAAAATATTTTGGCCAAGATGTTTGTGAATTGCTGCGGAGCCTGGGCTGGTGGCGCACCGTGGGGAGGCGTGCCGGTGGAACCAGTGAAAGGACACATGGCGAATGTGAGGTGCGAGCCGGATCGCCTGCGTTGCGTGGTCCGGACACTGGGCGTGTACCTGGTGCCGCGCGGCGATGGCCGGGTCACCGTGGGCGCCACGCTTGAACACGTGGGGTTTGATGAGGTCGTGCACGAGCCTCAAGTAAGCGGGTTGATGGAGGCTGCGCTGCGGCTGCTGCCGGAGGCGAGTATCCCTTCGCCAATCGATGCCTGGACGGGATTGCGGCCGGGCACTCCAGACGGGCTGCCGATCCTGGGGCGTGCACAACGGTCGAACTGCTGGCATGCGACCGGTCACTATCGGGACGGAATTTTGCTGGCCCCGGTGACTGCCCGTGTAATGGCGCAAGCAATGCTCGGCGAGACTCCGGATGTTCCTCTCGAACCATTCGCACCAACCCGATTCAAATCCAAGTGAGCGACCGTATCCTTGCCACTCGCGGTGTTTCGCTAACGTTTCGCGGCTGAGATCATGACTGGATCGCGAGGTCGAAGAGAAATCTGCGCGCTCAAGGGAAGTTCCGTTGGAGCAGGGCCGTTGAATCCTAGATGCCAATTGCGGATGACGCTGGCCAGAACCAGAACCGCCTCCATCCACGCAAAGTTTTCGCCAATACAGATGCGGGAACCGGCGCCGAAGGGGAAGTATGCCTGTCGAGGGCGAGCGGCGATCGCTTCCGGAAGAAAGCGGTCGGGATTGAAGTGCATCGGATCCGAAAACCAGCGAGCATCGCGGTGAATTGCAATTTGCGGAACCAGCAGCAGGGAACCAGCAGGAATCTCCATGCCGCGATAAGCGTACGAGATTGCCGCAGTGCGCGCCGTGACCCACACGGGCGGATACATGCGCAGTGCTTCTGACACCACCCGCTGGCAGTACGGCAGTCGCTCGTAGATAGAGGCTGCCATCGGACGCGTATCAGCGGAAGCGGTTCCGAAAACGGACGAAGCTTCGGCGAATACCTTTTCCTGCACGTCGGGATGCTGAGCCATTAAGAAGAAAACGAAGCTCAAGCCATTTGCCGTTGTTTCATGTCCCGCGAGTAATAGCGTGAGGCATTCGTCCCGAACCTGTTGGGCGTTCATGCTACCGGTCGAGCCTTCCAGGTCCTGGCTGGCGAGCAACATGGATAGCAGATCACCGTGGTCGATTCCAGAGCGTCTACGGTCGGCGATCATCGTATAAATCAAACTATCCAGTTTCTTCTGAGATTTCTGGATGCGACCTATAAAGCCAAAGGGAATCTTGAGTAAAAGGTGTGGGTACGGCAAAAATGCCAGCGGAAGAAATCCCATAAACGCTGTGACTGAATCGGAAATGGTTTTCACTTCTGATTCCACATCGCTGTCGAACAGACATTTTCCTGTAATTCGCAACGTAAGTTCCAGCATCGAGCGATGAATATCAAGCGATGACCCATTCTGCCACCGCGCCGTCATCTCGTCGGCGAATTGCAACATTGTCTCTCCGTATGCTGCAATTCTCTGGCGATGAAACCCCGGCTGCACCAGCCTGCGCTGACGCATATGGAGAGGTTCTTCACTGGTGAGTAGCCCGTCGCCGAGCACAAATTTTGCTCGCTGCATCACAATGCCGCGGTGCTGCATGGCTGCATCACGCACCAGCACTTCATGCACCATGTCCGGATGATTGAATTGGAAGACATGCCGTCCAAAGGCTTTATAGTGAACCAGGTCGCCGAACGTCTTTGCATTCCGTTCCAGAAACTCATGCGTGCTGAGTCGCAGAAGTCCTGGATTGCGCAGGCGGTCGCGATAGCTGGGGCCCGGCGGATAATGGGTGCTTGCAGTCTGAGTCACAGGACGATATGTTTCCTTTCGCGCGTGAGTTTCTCGTTGCTCCCGCATTCTAGGAGCTGCATCTGATTAAAGAGAAGTTTGCAGGAAAATCAAAACATCGAGGAGAAAAAATCCATGCCCCATTTTCACGGGATGACATTGCAATGGTTGGGTCATGCCACATTCCATCTTCAAACCGCCAAAGGCACTTCAATCCTGATTGATCCGTGGATGGAGTCGAACCCGGCGTTTCCCAAAGGCTGGAAAGCTCCGGAAAAAATCGATCTCGTGTTGTGCAGCCACGGCCATGGCGATCACATGGGAGATGCTCTGTCGGTAGATCAACGGTATCATCCTACCTTTGTCGGGGTTTATGAACTTACTGGCTGGTTGGCATCGAAAGGCGTCAAAAAAACTGTAGGAATGAACCTGGGCGGTTCGTTGCGGTTCCAGGATGCAACGATCTCACTTGTGGAAGCAAAACATTCTTCCAGCATTGACGACAAAGGCGCCACGGTTTACGCGGGGGTTGCGGCTGGATTCGTCTTGCAGGTCGAAGGCGAACCTACTCTCTATCACTCCGGAGATACGGCTCTATTTAGCGATATGAAGCTTTTACACGAATTGTATGCGCCGGAGATTGCCTGCTTGCCGATTGGGGACCACTTTACGATGGGGCCGCGGGCGGCGGCGCTTGCGGTGCAGTATGTGGGAGCGAAAAAAGTAATTCCCATGCATTACGGAACATTCCCGGTTCTGACTGGAACGCCGGAGGAATTACGTAGTCATTTGCGCGGCAAAGACATTGAAGTGATTGCGTTGCGTCCAGGGGAAAGCCTGAAATAAAACGTTTCGCGCGGCCGGCATGGATAAAGAAGCAGAACAAAGGCGGCCGATCGGGCCGCCTTTGTTGTTATCCAAGAAGACTTACTTGGAACCTTGTTGCTTCTTGCGTTCAGCCCAACGCTTCCGCATGGCGTCCGCAATTCGTTTCCTTCCTTCCGGAGAAAGGCGACGCTTACGTTTTGCCGGTTTGCTCGCTGCCGCCCTATGGACGGCTACCGCCTTTGGGCGGCCGGGGCCGCGTTTTGCAGGTTCGCCGATGAGTAACGCACGAGCTTGCTGCAGGCGCGAAATTTCTGAATCAATTTCGTGTATAAGTCGCTGAAAATCCATAGTACCCCCAATATTCACCTAATAAATCGTGCTGCACAAACTCCCGCGAAATCTCTAAGTCATTCGTGGAAAGAATTTACTTACAAGATTACAGAGGATATAGGCTGATGAGCAAGTGGGGATATGGAATTTGTGCGGAGAATAGGATTTTCTGCGGGATTAACTTAGTTCCTACTTCTGGCTCGTCGACTGCGGTTGATCCTCAGTATTCTGTGCTTCTACGTCTGGAGGAGCTGCAGGGAGCATTGGTTTGTGAAGCTGATTTTCCATCGCAAAATGGCTGGCAAGCGATTGACCCGTATCTTCAATCGAGTGCTTCAGGCCTTCCAGAACATCCTGATGATTCGCCTGGTATTGCGTCGCCAGCCTATCCAATGCATAAGTGACAATGTCGCTGTGGTGCAATTCCTTCATGGATGCATCGCCGCGAAATCTAAGCCATAGTTGATGGACTAACTCGACATCCTGCGGCCGCAATGCGGGCGCGTGAGGGCCGATGTGGAAGGACTTGGCGGAGCCATCCGGCATGACTACGTAGAACGTGAATTGCCGCTTTGGTTCGGGAAGCGCTTCCCAGGCGCGGCCAGAATAGAATGCTTGTTCCTCGGCGGTCATTCGCGAGGAAAGGCCGGCAACAACGGTGGCAGCCTCCAATGAGTTTGCAGTTTGCACCAGGGCAGAAAACGGATCGCCTGCGGGAACGACCAGAAGAGAAATATGGCGCCCGAAGCTTTCCGCAACCGAGACAGCCTGCGTGAAAATCATCTGCTCATGCTCTGTAAATGCGAGTTGAGAAGCGTCGATGTACTCCGGGCCGCCAGCTCCCATCAAGCGCGCCGTCAGCAGTACGACGTCCTGGCTTTCTTCTGAACTTCGAGACAGCGCCCAGCGCAGCGCGCCTGTCGACCGAATGTCCCGCATGGTGACGACGATACAGCCGGGACGAATACGGAGCGCCTCTCGGCTGACCGTGTCGTCGTTCTCCAGCTGAAAGTGTTCCTTCATTTCTCGGGCGGCCAATGCGTGTCGCCGGATGTTGTCTTTCTCAGAAAGAGTAAATAGGACATAGAAGGTTGCCGCGAAAACCAGTCCGCTGATGGTTGCCACTTCTTTGGTAAGTAGATTGACAACCGCGGTGCTGAATAGAACCAGAAATACGGAGAAAAGTCCGATGGGGAGTTCGACGTTGCCGATTCGGAGATTGATCGGAACCTTCCAGCCGCGCTCGCCCTTGTATCGATAACGCAGCACCAGCATGGCAAGTCCATTGAAGGTGAAGCTCCAGATCACTCCAAAGGCGTACGCTTCGCCAATGACAATAATGTTGCCGCGGCTCAAGACGATGGTAGCCAACTGCAGGATCGTTACCAGGTTGATGATGCGGGTTGGGGTGCCAAACTTCTTCTGCGGCTTGCGGAACCAGTCGTGCAGAACGCCGTCTTCCGCGACCCGCATCAGTACGCCCGTCGAGCCGATGATCGACGTATTGATGGCACCGGCAAGCATCAGAAATCCGACGACGACAACAAAGATGCGGAAGGCTACGCGCAGTGCCAGCGGTCCCACCATATACATCGCGATTCCGGCAATCACATTATTGCCGTACACCGAGACGCGAACCTGGTCGGGAATCAGCATGACCGCCAGCAGAGAAGCCCCGCCGGTAAAGATCAAGCTGTAAATGGCAATGACAATGGCGGCGCGCTTCAGGTTCTTCAGCTTAGGATGTTGAATTTCGCGGTTGACCTGGGCCAGGGTCTCTTCGCCGCTCATCGCCAGCACGGTGTGACCAAACGCCATCAGCACGCCGAACAGCCCGAAAGTCCTTGCCAGGCTGGTGTGTTCCAGGAACCCAAATGAACTTGGGGTGAAGGTGAACTCAGAGGGTATAGGCCATGGCGGAAGGTGAGACCCCTTGTAGAGGACTGAAAAGATTCCCCACGCCATGATGATGACAACCATCACGGTGGTAATTTTCATCACGTCTACTGCGCGCTTGCTGGATGCCTCAATGCCTTTGACGTTCAACCACCAGTAATAGATGGTGACGATCACCGCAAAAACTGCAGAGGTAGCGTTTACCGGGAGCTGCACGGCACGATCGGGTGCGGCCAATAGCAAGCCGCCGAGAAGTTGATGTGCGGCGGAGATCCGAAGAAGCTCATTCAGCAGTCCGACGATGTATTGGCCTGCGGACACCCCGGAGACCGGACCGGTCAAAATGTAGTCGAACATCAGCGCAGAAACGCTGACCTTCGCGAAAGTGCCGCCCAGTCCTTCTTTTACGATGCGATAGACGCCGCCGCGGGTGAACATGGAGCAGCTTTCCACGTACACGGCGCGGACGGCGAAAGAAAAAAGCATGACCGCGAGTACGATCCACGGCGCTGATTTTCCGAAGTCCTGTTCCGCGATTCCGACGGCATAGAAGGCCGAAGATCCCAAATCATTCAGAACAACCGCAGCCGCGCTCCAATAGGAGATAAACGTCAGCATCACGGTGGATGCAACAACGATACGTACGCGGTTAGCAGCGGATGGCGCGGATACGGTCTGCTCTGGCATGGTCGGTAGTCTTAGTTTCGTTCCTGGTTACTAGCTCGATCATCCATGGCGAGCCTCGATCAAAATATTCGGTTGTCGCTCGTCTTGAAGCAGAACCGATCTCCCATGATATTGGAGTTGCATCTTGTTCAACATGAATCTTTCGCGGCATTCAATCGTTTTTGCTGAAAAGCTCATGCATATCTTCAGCAAAACTGATGACAATAACGAATGCCGAACCGACTCCGCCCAACAGAAACATCGCGACCAGAACGTGATCCACGACCTTCAGAAAAAGATGCATTTCAAGAGTGTACTGCTGAGCACTCCGAAAGCCTAGAATGCTTTCGATAAAAAATGTTACGTGTCGATAGGATGGTAGACTGCACACGATGCGCGCTGGATCGAAGTTGAGCTGGGTGCTTGCGGCAGAGAGCGGAGTGCTGCTTGTGCTGCCGTTTCCGGTCGCCGGCCCGCTACCCCACTGGCGGGCTGCGCTGGCTTGGATCGCATTCATCCCTCTATTGATCGCCCTGCTGGTTCCTCGCGTGGGATTTGGCTGGCGACGCGTTGTCCACAACACCCTTCTCGGTTACTTTTGTGGAATTCTCTGGTACGGCGGTACCTGTTACTGGATTCAATCGACGATGCAGCTGTACGGGAATCTTTCTCCAGTGGAGGCTAGTTTCATTCTCGTTCTGTTTTGTTTGTACCTCGGCCTCTACTTTGCGTTGTTCGCATTTCTAATCAGCCTTAGCCAGCGAGCCACCGGCAGTACTGTCTGGACGCTTGCACTTACCCCGGCGATATGGGTCGCGGTGGAGTTGGCGCGCGCGCATATCACCAGTTTTCCCTGGAATCAATTGGGCGATTCGCAGATCGACAATCTTTTGTTGACGCGATTGGCGCCATGGATGGGAGCCTACGGAATTTCGTTCGTGCTGATGGCGGGGAACTGTGCCATCGCCAGCTTCTTTCTGTTTCGCCAATGGCGCGCGCGGCTGATTCCGTCGTTGCTGGCGATTTTGCTTGCTGCGGGATTGTGGAAGGGATATACCCTGCATGTTCCTCAGGAAACCACCCATGCCACGGCTATGTTATTGCAGCCCAACCTGAATGTCGCCGGAGTTTCCTGGGTGGGCGATGAGTTCGATAAACAGATGCAGCATTTTGCCGCCCTCAGCGAGAAGGTTTGTAATCCCTACTATTCAGGGCTTCCACTGCGGCAAAAAAATCAGGTCCAGCCGGACTGTAAATCGCCTCGGCCTGCGATCAATCTGATCGTTTGGCCAGAATCTCCGGCACCGTTTGAAGACGGAGATCCCAGATTTCGGCATTGGATTTCAGCGCTCGCCGAAGATGCGCACGCGCCCATGATCGTTGGCGACATCGCGATCGATCGCGGAACGGGGCAAGCTCGACCTCCCATGTACAACTCAGCCTCGTTTGTCGCGGCCGACGGAACCTTCGTCGGCCGCTACGACAAAATGCATCTGGTTCCGTTCGGCGAGTACACGCCATTTCCGGAATTGTTGTCCTTCGCAGGATCGCTCACCGATCAGGTGGGCCACATGACGCCCGGCAAACGGCGCGTGGTATTCGCAGCCGACGGGCATCGCTACGGCGTGTTTATTTGTTACGAATCAATTTTCGCCGATGAGGTGCGCCAGTTTGTGAAGCTTGGGGCGGACGTGCTGGTCAATATTTCCGACGATGGCTGGTATGGAGACACCAGTGCGCCCTGGCAGCACTTGAATATGAGCCGAATGCGCGCCATTGAAAATGATCGCTGGCTATTAGTCGATACCAATAGCGGCGTAACGGCTGTAATTAACCCGCGCGGCCAGGTGGTGCAGAGTTCGCCGCGCCATGTAGAAACTTCGCTGGCGGCGCATTTCAATTACGTCTCGCGAGAAACTTTTTATACTCGTCACGGCGACCTGCTTGCGTGGCTATGTGCCATAATCGCAATAGTTCTTGCTGTCGACGGTGCTGTTCAAAATAACTATCGACCACGAACAAAAATCTACTTCCAAGACTGATCCGCCATGCTCAATGATTTAGAGTTTGCCTACAATCCAGTAGAGCAAAAAGTTCGCGATCTGCAGGAGTATCTTTGACGCGGAACGCCTGCGCAAAGAGCTCGCCTCCATCGAACAAAAAGTAGCCGACCCTGCTGTCTGGGCCAATCCCGCGGTTTCGCAGCCGTTGATGCGCGAGCGCAAGCGGCTGGAATCTTTGCTGGCGGACGACACGGAATTGCGCCGCCGCAGGGATGATATCGTTGCCTATTTCGAACTGGCGCGTGAGGGCGAACAGGTTGAGCCCGACCTGCTGCGAGAAATTGAAGGCCTGCGGTCATTTTCTGAAGCGCTGGAATCGCGCACCATGTTGTCAGAAGAGACCGATCCGTTGAACGCGATTGTGACCGTCCATCCTGGTGCGGGCGGCACTGAATCACAGGACTGGGCCGAGATGCTGATGCGCATGTATTTGCGATGGGCCGAGCAGCAGCATTTCAAGACGGAGATCAACGATTATCAGGCGGGGGAGGAAGCGGGCATCAAATCCGCCACCTTCACGATCAGCGGCGATTATGCCTATGGACTGCTTTCCGGTGAGACAGGAGTGCATCGTCTGGTGCGCATTTCTCCATTCGATTCTGCCAAGCGCCGTCACACTTCTTTTGCCAGCGTTTTTGTTTCGCCGGAGATTGACGACTCGATTGAAATTGACATCAAGCCGGAGGATTTGCGGATTGACACGTATCGTTCCGGCGGCAAGGGCGGTCAGCACGTCAACACGACAGATTCCGCGGTGCGCATGACCCATCTGTCGACGGGCATTGTCGTCTCGTGCCAGAACGAACGCTCGCAGCATAAGAATCGCGAGAAGGCGATGAAGATGTTGCGCTCGCGACTGTATGAATACGAATTAGAGAAACAGCGCGCCATCACTCGGAAGATTGAAGATGCGAAACTGGAAATTAATTTTGGTTCCCAGATTCGCTCGTATGTGATGCAGCCCTATCGTATGGTGAAGGACTTGCGCACCCGCGTGGAGACGGGCGATGTCGATCGCGTGCTGAACGGCGATCTGGATATGTTTATTCGCGGATTTTTGCGTCTACGGCGGGAAGGGAATTACCCTGCTGGACCGGTTGAGGATTTGGATTAAGCGCGCATCCATTGAGAAAAGAAATCTGGAGGCAACATTGAACGAACCCGAAGTGATCGATGAGATTCTAGAGAAAAGCAAGGTCATTGCTGTCGTCGGTATCTCCGACAAGCCGGAGCGCGCCAGCCATGGCGTATCGGCGCAGATGCAGCGGCGCGGGTATCGCATTGTGCCCGTCAATCCTGTGCTGAACGAAGTGCTGGGTGAGGTTTGCTATCGATCGCTGGCGGAGATTCCGATTCCGGTGGATCTGGTCGATGTATTTCGCGCATCGGAATTTGTGCCGAAGATCGTGGAGGAAACCATTGCCATCGGCGCCAAGTATCTGTGGCTGCAGGAAGGCGTGATGCATCCGGAAGCGATTGCGCACGCGGAAGCCAATGGGATTAAAGTCGTGGCGGACCGATGCATCTTTAAAGAGCATCTGCGCTGGACCGCCGAGAAGGGTGGACGTTGAAGGTGGGACCCAGTCCGCGTGTGAAGAACAAAGGGGCGCGCCTGCGTCCTGCATTCCTGACTGTGCTCGCGTGTCTACTTTTTTTCTGCGGACGCGGTTTGGCTGCGCCGGTACGAGCGTCGCATTTGACCGTTGAACTGGTGACGGAAACAACCAGCATCGCGCCCAATCATGATTTTTTGGCCGGTCTCCATTTTGTACTGGATCCGGGTTGGCACATTTACTGGATCAACGCCGGCGATGCCGGAGAGCCGCCACGCGTGGACTGGCAGTTGCCTGCGGGAATCACCGCGGGCGATCTGCAGTTTCCAGCGCCGGAGCGTTTGCCGCTGGGACCGCTGATGGATTTTGGCTATCAGCATGAGGTCTTGCTGCCGATTCCCATGCGTGCCGATGCAAGCCTTCGACCGGGAACCAACGCGATCCTGCGCGGGCACCTTCACTTTTTGGTCTGTAGCAACGTCTGCATTCCGGGCAAAGCGGACCTAGAGCAGGCCGTTCCGGTCACTGCGCAACCTGGCGCGAATAATCCAGCTACGGAGCCGTTCTTCCTTGCGGCGGAACGAGCGTTGCCACGAGCGCTGCCTGCGGGCGTATCGGTACAGGTGCAGCAGACGAAGACCGCGTTTGTCATCCGAGTAACAGGGAAGAGCGCAGCTAGTGCGGAATTTTATCCGTTCGATCAAAATGTAATCGCCAATGCAGCGCCGCAACCCATCGAGTCAACGGATAACGGCATACGCATCACCATCGAAAAAGCGAAAGATTTGCAACAGGTTCCACCAACGCTGCATGGACTCCTGAAATTTCCCGACGGCACGTCGTATCAATTCACATCGCCCATCACGGCGGGATACATCACGGAGCGCTCAGTCCCCGTAAAGCGGAGCGGAGGACTGTTGCGCATCCTGGGGCTGGCATTCCTTGGTGGCGTGATTCTGAACCTGATGCCGTGCGTGTTTCCAGTGTTGTTTATCAAGGGGCTAGCGCTGGTACAGTCGTCTGGCCACGAGCGACAGCGGATGCGCGCCCACGGCGCTATGTACGCGCTGGGAATTCTCGTGTCGTTTTGGGCGATTGTTGCGCTGCTATTGCTGTTGCGCGCCGGGGGGCATCATCTCGGCTGGGGATTTCAATTTCAATCTCCCTATTTTGTCGCTTGCATGGCGCTGTTGTTTTTCTTTCTCGGACTCAGCCTGGCAGGAATGTTCGAAATTGGCCTTTCCGTTACCAGCGTGGGCGGCGAACTGGCGCAGCGCGGCGGATATTCCGGCAGTTTCTTTACCGGCGTGCTGGCCACCGTTGTCGCCACCCCATGCACTGCGCCGTTTATGGGAGCGGCGATCGGCTTCGCGCTGTCGCAGAGCGCTCTGATCACCTTTGCGGTGTTCACCCTGCTCGCGCTGGGTCTGGCTGCGCCTTACGTGTTGCTGACCCTGCAGCCGGCCTGGATTCGCTTGCTGCCGAAACCCGGCGCGTGGATGGAATATCTGAAGCAGGCCGTCTCCGTCCCAATTTTCATTGCCGTGATCTGGATGGTGTGGGTGTTTGCCCAGGTCGCCGGTAGCAACGGAGTCGCCGCATTGCTTGCAGGGATGCTGCTGACTGCAATCGCGGGATGGGTGCTGGGGCGCTGGCCGGCGAAAGGTCTCTCGACGGTGGCTGCGATCGTTCTACTTGCAGGGGCGATCGCGCTGCCTTGTTTCGCCGCAAGAGCGCTTCCCGCGGGGGCAGCGACGGCCGACATTTCTGCGCAGGGGACGGTATGGCAGCCCTTCAGCCCGCAACGGTTGGCAGCGTTGCGCGCCCAAGGCAAGCCAGTGTTCGTCGATTTCTCCGCGGCGTGGTGTCTCAGTTGCCAGGTAAATGAGCGCGTGGTGCTCGATCGGCCCGATGTGGAGGAAGTCTTTCGCAAAAGCGGTGTGGTCATGCTGCGCGCCGACTGGACCAATCACGATGACACCATCACCGCAGCTCTTGCCCAGCTTGGTCGCAGCGGCGTTCCGACCTACGCTCTTTATTCTGGTGGTCCGCAATCCACGCCTACGTTGCTGCCCGAGGTACTGACGACGGGGATTGTGTTCGATGCGTTGAAGGGCCTGCCTGCCAAATAGATCACTTTTCATTCCGGGGACACGGCTATTGCATCGGCCCGAATCGGCGTCTCCGCCGTTGAGATAAGTCTGTTGGCGGGGTTGTGAACTGCTACTATGTCTCCGTGCCAGGTACTGCTCTTGGAGGTTCAACAAAAATGGATGATCCAAGAAATAGTCAGTCCATAGAAGGACCGCTTCACAAACCTGAAAAAATTTCCGAAGTTGGCGTGCATCAGGGAGTCCTCGATGATTTGGCGCTAAAGGCCCTCTATTTGTTCGGCCCATTCTCGCTTCTAGAGTTGTCCCGGCACATCCGGCTGAGCCTGAGCATCGCCGAGGAGCTGTTTGTCCGAATGAGGAACCAACAGCTTTGCGAAGTCACCGGCATGTCCCGCAATGTTCCCGATATAGCGATCACCTCCCAGGGCAGATCCCGGTCATTGGAGTTGCTGTCGCAATGCCAGTATGCGGGCGCCGCGCCGGTGTCTCTCGAAAGCTATGTGAAGCAGGTCCATCGGCAAAGCGCCCGCGATATCGAGGTGCATCCACCCGATGTCGAACGGGCATTTGCTCATCTTGTGCTGGACAGCAGAATACTGTCGCAGCTTGGAACAGGACTGAATTCCGGCACCTCAATTTTCCTCTACGGGCCGACTGGAGTGGGAAAGACAGTGATCGCGGAAACCTTGTCGCGCGTGGTCGCCGAGGACAAGGTGTGGATACCGTACGCGGTGGAAGTCGATGGCCAAATCATCACCGTCTACGATCCCGTGGTCCACAAGGCCGTCTCCGAACCCGCGGCCTGGGAGAGCGACTGGCGCTGGGTCCTGTGCGACCGTCCCGCAGTCATGGTCGGCGGCGAGCTGACGGGCGATATGCTGAACCTGCAATTCAACCCGATCACGAAATTCTATGTCGGCCCGTTACAAATGAAAGCCAACAATGGGGTCCTGATCATTGACGATTTCGGACGGCAGAGGCTGCAACCGGAAGCGCTCCTGAACCGCTGGATCGTTCCACTTGATCGCAGGACAGACTTTCTCAGCCTGGCAGGGGGCAAAACAATTGAAATCCCATTTGAGATATTGGTGGTGTTTTCAACCAACCTGGACCCATCTCAGTTGCTCGATGAAGCCTTTTTGCGGAGAATCCACACGAAGGTCAAAGTAGGCGGGGTTTCCGAGGGCCAATTCCAGGAGATTTTTCGCCGGGTCGCCAAAGAGTATGCACTCGATTACGATGCGGAGGTCCTGCAAGGCGTGGTTAATGTGATTCGCAGCCACACAGACTTGCTGCGGCCATGTTACGCAAGGGATCTGGTGAATCAGATTCGTTGGGTTGCAAGATACGAGGGCAGAAAAGCATATATCAATCGCGCGGCCGTGTTGCGTGCGGCGGAAGCTTATTTTCTGTCCCCTGCCTGAAGATAGCTCCATAACCACTATTTGCGATTTTTCTTTCGCAACTGCTCGATCTCTTCCATGCGCTGCTGCAGCATCTTCTCGCGACCGCGATCAGTGGGTTGATAATATTTGCGCCCGATCAATCCCGGCGGCAGGCAATCCATGTCGGAGACGGCGCCTTCTTCATCGTGGGCGTAGCGATAGCCCTTGCCGTAATCGAGGGACTCCATCAGCCGCGTGGGCGCGTTGCGCAGATGCAGTGGAACCGGCTCGGCGCGCGTTTGTTCCACATCGCGAGTGACCGCGCCATACGCGGTATACAGTGCGTTCGACTTCGGAGCAAGCGCCAGATAGACCGCGGCTTGTGCGAGCGCAAGATCGCCTTCCGGACTGCCCAGAAAATCCATCGAATCGCGCGCGGACAGCGTCAGGTTCAATGCCTCCGGAGCGGCAAGACCAATATCTTCCGACGCCATTCGCACCAGCCGGCGCGCCAAGTACATCGGGTCTTCGCCGGAGCGTAGCATACGCGCCAGCCAATAGAGCGCAGCATCCGGATCGCTGTTGCGAATGGATTTGTGTAGCGCGGAAATCAGGTTGTAATGTTCCTCTCCGCTCTTGTCGTACAGCAACGTTTTCTGCTGCACCGCATCGGCGATGAGCTGGCCATCGAGGCTGGTCTGACCCGCGCTTGCGGCCAGCCGGACCGCGGCTTCCAGAACGTTGTAGGCGCGCCGCACATCTCCATTCGAATATCCTGCAATCACCTGCAACGCATCTTCGGGCGAAGTGATTCCGAATGCGCCGAGACCTCGCTCTTTGTCCGCGAGCGCCCTGTGCAGCAGCGCGACGATTTGTTCATCGGTCAACGCCTCCAGCACATACACGCGGCAGCGGGAGAGAAGTGCGGCATTCAATTCGAAGGACGGGTTCTCCGTCGTTGCGCCGATGAGTCGAATCGCTCCTCGCTCGACATACGGCAAAAATGCATCCTGCTGGCTACGATTGAAGCGGTGAATTTCATCAATGAACAGAATCGTACGCATGCCGGCAGAAGCGGCCTGATCAGCTTCCGCCATGACCTGCTTGATTTCCTTGATCCCGCTGACAACCGCGGAAAACTCGATGAACGTGGCCTTGGTGGTGTGCGCGATGATCTTGGCCAGCGTGGTTTTTCCCACGCCCGGCGGTCCCCACAAAATCATCGATGTGGTGTCGTCGGTTTCCAGTTGCAGACGCAGTGCCTTGCCGGGTCCAAGCAAATGTTCCTGCCCAACGAACTCGTCCAAGGTGCGTGGCCGCATGCGCTCTGCTAGCGGCCGCTGGCGCAAATCGGCGGGTGCCTCGCTTGCATACGCCGGATCGCTCGGGAGTGCGTCGAAAAGGCTCATAGCTTGCTTTCGAGGGATGCGAAGCTGCGTTGCCGCGATGCCTCATACAGCACAATGGAAGCGGCGATGGCGGCGTTCAATGATTCCACGCTGCCTGGACAAGGCACATGGATGCTGCCGTTGCAGAAGTTGAAAACCTCATCCGAAATGCCAGCGCCTTCGTTGCCAATGACAAATGCGATGGGCCCGCGCAAGTCGGAATCGGAGATGGAAGCTCCAGCGTCGGCCACACAGGCGTACGTGGGAATGTGTTTCTCTGCGAGACGGTGCAGTTGCGAGAGGTTTGCGAATGAAACGACGGGGAGGCGAAAGCTCGATCCAGCGGAGGCGCGCAGCGCTTTCTGGTTCCACGGGCTGACACTTCCTGGCGTCAGTAAAACTCCATCGGCCGCGAAGGCCTCGGCGGAGCGAATGATTGTGCCCACATTGCCGGGGTCCTGCAATCCAGCCAGGATGACGAGTCGAGGTTCGGCGGCGTTGAGCATCGATTCCAGCGTCCACGCGGGCGCTTGTACCAGTGCTGCAATCCCTTGCGGAGAATCAGTCGCGCAGGCGTGGTCGAACGCGTCGGCAGCTACAGGAAGAACCTTCACGCGGCCAGAAAAAGCGTGATTTCCTTCCGCGATCCGATCTTCACGAAGGAATACGGTATCGATCCGTAGACCGCTGCGCTCCGCCTCCTGCAGCAAATGATCGCCCTCAATGGCGATCAGTCCGTCGTCGCCGACCGCCGGATGCAGCAAGCGCTGGCGCAAATCTTTCAAGCGCGCATTCTGGCGGCTGCGGATGATTTCAGCGGAAGCGGAGGCGACAAAGTCCGGCATACCTCGCGATTTTACGCTGTACGCGTTGCGGAGCCTCCGCGATAATCGGAGAATCGAACCGTTCCGAGAGGAAGCCAGGATGGAATCCGAGGGCGACGCTTCCGAAATGCTGGACACCCGCTGCTGTATCGCAGGCGGCGGACCCGCAGGCATGATGCTTGGCTTTTTGCTGGCTCGGGCTGGAGTCGATGTGGTGGTGCTGGAAAAGCACGCCGATTTTTTGCGGGATTTCCGCGGGGACACGATTCATCCGTCGACGCTGGAATTGATGTACGAATTGGGATTGCTGGAAGAGTTTTTGCGCAGGCCGCACCAACAGATGACTCAGATTGGCGCTGAAGTGGAAGGCTTCTCGGCGACCCTTGGAGACTTCAGTCATCTTCCGACCCATGCAAAATTTATCGCTTTCATGCCGCAGTGGGATTTCCTGAATTTCCTGGCCGAGAAAGCGAAAGATTATCCGCACTTCCATCTGCGGATGGAGTCGGAAGTGACAAGTTTGCTGAAAGAAAACGGCCGAGTGTGCGGTGTACGAGCCATGATTCCGAAGGGAATTCTGAAGGTTCACGCAGATCTGACGGTGGGCGCGGATGGCCGCCATTCTACTGTCCGCTCCAGCGCGGGACTTGAAGTTCTGGACCTCGGGGCTCCCATCGATGTGTTGTGGATGCGTGTGTCGCGACATCCCTCCGACCCGAACCAGACTCTAGGGCGATTCCGCGGAGGAAAGATTCTGGTGACGCTCGATCGCGGCGAGTATTGGCAGTGCGCCTATGTCATCCCAAAAGGGAGTTTCGCGGCTCTGCAGCAGCGCGGTTTGCCGTCGTTTCGGCAGGACCTCGCGGAGATCGCGCCGTTTCTCGCCTCGCGAACGGATGAAATTGCAGATTGGAATACGGTAAAGCTTCTAACGGTAGCGGTCGACCGATTGTTGCAGTGGACGCAGCCAGGACTGCTCTGTATTGGCGACTGTGCTCATGCCATGTCTCCTGTTGGGGGCGTAGGCATCAACCTTGCCATTCAGGATGCTGTTGCCGCGGCGAATCTGCTGGCGTTACCGTTGCTGCGCGGGACCGTCCGAGAAGAAGACCTGCGCCAGGTGCAAGCTCGGCGCAGTTATCCAACACGCATGACGCAAGCGGTTCAGGTGTTCATGCATCGCAAGTTCATTCGTCCCGCTCTGGCCAGGCAGACTCCCATCCGGCGTTTACCGCTGCCGTTCAAGCTCCTTCAGCAATTTCCCTGGCTGCGCCGGTTCCCGGCGCGGGTCGTCGGCCTGGGGTTTCGGCCGGAACACATTCACACCCCCGATACGCTATCGAAGTCGGGCAAATAACGGCCAGCGCGTCTGAACGAAATCCTGAGCAGTTGTATTTGGCGTTCTTCCAACTGTCGACGAACGGGTATCATGGATCAAGCTCGAAAATATTTTTCACCGTTCAACTCTTCGGGCGACAACTCGCGGACGTGGAGAAATCGTTTGTCAGCGGAAATACTGCGCGTGCAGCCGGATGAGCCGGAGCCGGAGAAGATCGAGTACATTGTTCGCTGCCTGCGATCGGGTAGTGTCGTTGGCTTGCCGACGGACACGTTTTATGGCCTGGCGGTGGATCCCGTCAACCTGCATGCCGTCGAGCTGATCTATGACATCAAGATGCGGCTGCGACACAAGCCGCTGTCTCTTCTGTTGGCTGATGTTGCTCAGGCCTACGAGATTGCGCGCAGCCTCGATTCCCAATTTGACCGCCTGGCCGAGCGTTTCTGGCCGGGACCTCTCACCGTTATCGTGCGTGCGGGAACGCGCCTACCGCTGCGGGTCACAGCGAACACGGGGAACGTGGCATTGAGGGTTCCGGACGCAGCCATTCCGCGGGCGGTGGTTCGAATGCTGGGGCTCCCCGTTACAGCCACCTCGGCCAATGCGTTTGGCGCTCCGGAGTGTACTCACGCCGTTGGAGTTCGAGATCAGCTTGGCGACCGTCTGCCTTTGATCGTCGACGGAGGGCCGACGGGACGAAGCCTTCCGACGACCATTGTCGATCTGTCAGCGGGTCCCGGAGCCTGGCAGATTCTGCGCGAGGGCGCAATTCCAACGCACGAGATTGCTTTCGCATTGCAGTAGCGGAGTCTCGAGGAATGGGCGATATCGAACCCGAAGAATCCGATTGGGAAGACGACTACGGCCCGGAACCGAGCAGAGCCCGCGGCATCATTCGCCGGATACTACGTGGCGCCATCACGCTTATGTTCCTGGCTTGCTTCGGCTGGTTCTGGTGGCTGTTTATTGAAATACGGACGACCTCCTATACCATCCAGACACTGCCGGCAGATGCCATTGCAGTCTTTGGCGCTGCGGAATACAACGGTCGGCCTTCGCCTGTTCTGAATGCACGCCTGGAACATGCGCTCGATCTATACCGCCGTGGCTTGGCTCCGCTGCTGATCACTCTCGGTGGCGGCACCGGAGCGCAATATGATCCGCAAATGAGCGAGGGCGCGGTGGGCCGGGATTTCTTTCTAACCCATGGCGTGCCTGATCGACGAATCATCGCAGAAACCACCAGCAGTGATACCGAGGAATCCGTCGATCGGTTGGCAGCAATCGCAAGGGAGAATCATCTACGGACCATCCTGGTCGTCAGTGATGGAACCCATATGTTTCGCATTCGAGAGCTATGTCGGGCCAAAGGACTGCATGTACTTCTGAATCCTCGAGAACCGGGCAAATCCGTGAATCAGTTCGATATCGTCGAGCGGTACCTGCATGAGATGGCCAGCTACACACTTTGGCGCCTGCATCTGCATTGACGCCATCGGCGGAACGATGCTGGAATCGGCGGCTTGACTTGTTCATTCACAGAGATCGGGAAAGCTCGACCCACCCCGCGAAACCGTCGGCGCTGATTTACAATCTTGACAGCTTCAATTGATTGTTGGAAACCATGGGGTATTCACGAGTGTTGTCAGTTTTTGGGCGAAGAAGGCCCTGGAAATTATTGGGATCGAGTTTGATATTCGCCTTCATGCTGGGCTGCGGAGATATTTACCGTCCTGTTGTCACGAGCATCCCCCCGGTCGAGCCGGCATCGCAGCCTACGAAGTACGCGATCGTTACCTCCTGCGGCAGCACTCCCGTTGTCTCGGCACCGACCATCGATCAGCTTTGTTCGGCGAGTACGGTACCCGGGTATGGATCTCTAGTGGATTTCTCCGGAGATTCTCTGGCAATTCGAGTGAACCTTGGCAACGGACCGCGCTGGGTAGGACTGGCTCCCAACAGCAATGGCAGTGGGGGAATCGTCTACAACACCAACGCCGATGGAACGGTGACGAATTTCAGCATCTCGACCACAGTGGAAAGCCACCAGGTGTATTCCAGCACCCTGCTCGCCAATGCCGATCCCAGCACGCTGCTATCGACCACAAACTATTTGTATGTTTCACAAACTGGTCGTGGCTCTGTCGAAGTGATGCAAACGGCGAACGGTGCGGTTGCGCCCGCCGGGTTCCTTGAAATTCCTCTCACGGATGCGACCAATCCGTCGGCGCCACAATATCCCGCATACCTGGTTGGCAATCGAACCGCGCAACGCATTTATGCCATCAGCTATGCCGACGCGAGCCTGCCCACGCCCAGTTGTCCAGCCTCCAGTTCTCCTGGTGTTGCCACTGGAATTGAAACCACGACCAACACCCCGTCCTCCAACCTGGCACTGGGCTCTTGTCCTGTCTTCGGCATCATGAGCTCTGACAACCGTCGCGTCTTCGTTCTGAATCAGGGCAGCGGTACAGTGTCGGTGATCGATAGCCAGCAGAATACGATCGATACAAGTGCGAACCTGATCGCCAATCAGCCGGGTGTACCGGCGGGACAGATCGCTGTTGGACAGGACCCTGTCTGGGCGGACATCTACAACACCGGATCGATTCTTGCGGTCGCGAACGCAGGTTCCAACACGCTGACCTTGATCAACATCAGTGAAGATGTCTACGGCAATGACAGCCCCAACTTCGGTCAGATTATTGCCACCGTGCCGGTAGGCAACAATCCATCCTCGGTATCGATTCTGCAGGATGGTACCCGAGCCTACGTAGCCAATCGAGGAAATCCAGCGGATACCAGTGATCTGTCGGCGAATGGAAGTGTCAGCGTTGTCAGCTTGACCAGCAACACCGTGACCAAGACCATTCCGTTGTCGCAGCAGCCCTGCACGGGCGCGCCGACCCAGCTTTGTAACGTGCATCCCATGTCGATTGCCGCCACGACCGGAACTCCTACCGGCAAGGTCTACGTCGTATCTCCGGATACAAATGTGCTGACCATTATTCAAACAATAGACGACACCATCGACACAACATTGCCGCTGACAGGCAATGGGATTCAGGTCTACCTCACAGGGTCCTGATCCTGGCGACATGCAAGCTGGCAAGAACCGTGGACAATCGACTCGACGCATAGCGGTGCAGGCATGAAGCTTCGTTTGGATAAGCTGCTTGTGGGTCAGGGCCTGGCCTCGTCACGGACTCGGGCGCAGCAGAGAATCTCGGCCGGACAGATTTCCGTCGACGGTGCCATTGTGACCAAGTCCGGCTTGCTGGTCGACAGCAAGCAGTTGATTCAGGCGATTGAGGACGACATTCCTTTCGTGAGCCGCGGTGGTGTAAAGCTGGCGGCAGCTCTGGATGCCTGGAAGATCGCTGTTGCCGGCAGAAACTGCCTTGACATCGGCATTTCGACGGGCGGGTTCAGCGATTGCCTGCTGCAGCGAGGTGCAATGCGCGTCGTTGGTGTCGATAGCGGCCACGGCCAATTGGCGGAAAAGTTACGTTCGGACTCACGCCTGCTCCTGCTGGAGCATACGAATGCGCGTCACCTAACCGCGAACATGCTGCCATGCGAAATTGAATTCTTCACTGTCGATGTCTCGTTCATTGCGGCCTCGCTAATTTTGCCTGCAGCCATTGCCGCTGCATTTCCATCGAAGTCACAGGACTCCAGCCGCGAAGCGGTCATCCTGGTCAAGCCGCAATTCGAAGCGGGCAAGGAATTTGTCGGCAAGGGCGGAATTGTTGCCAGTTCCGCTGCGCACCAGCGAGCCGTCGAACGGGTGAGACAGACATTGAACGCCCATGGTGCACTGGAGACGCGGGTCATGGATTCGCCGATCCTAGGTGGAGATGGAAATCGTGAGTTTCTGATGTACGCTCGCTTCTGAGGGGAAGAACGCATGCGATCGATCGCAATCATTTCCAAACCGCAAAAGCCGGAGTTGGCAACGATCCTGCCGGAGCTGATGGTTTGGCTGAAACAGCACGAGTATGTTCCCGTATTGGACCCTATGAGTGCAGCTTACCTGGGGTCAGCCGATGCGGTCCCCAGACATCTAATGCACGAGCGTCAGCCGGAGTTTGTCATTGTGCTGGGTGGCGATGGTACGTTATTGGCCGCCGCCCGAGCGTTCGCGCGCACCCAGACGCCAATCCTCAGCGTCAACCTGGGTTCCCTGGGATTTCTGGCGGAAGTGCCGCTGGGGGAATTGTTTACCACACTTGAAAGCTGGCGAGACAACGGATGCATCATCGATGAGCGCGCCATGCTCCATACGGAGGTTCGTCGCGCCGGTATGGTGCATCACGAGTTCGAAGCGCTCAACGACGTGGTGATCACCAAGGGAACGATTGCCCGCATGGTCAGCATTTTGGTCAAAGCCGGCGAACAGACGGTGGCCCAATTCAGTGCGGATGGTGTTATTGTGGCGACCCCGACCGGCTCGACCGCCTACAACCTCGCCGCCAACGGGCCTATTCTTGCCCCCGATATCGATGGCATGATCATCACGGCTGTTTGTCCGCATCAACTGACAGTGCGGCCGCTGGTGGTGCGTGGAG
>DATJUD010000023.1:0-14878 GCA_035502695.1 Acidobacteriaceae bacterium | reverse complement strand
ATTCTCCGCGAAAATTCGCGAGATCGCGAAAGGCCTTCAGAAAGGCCTCCTGCGCCACATCTTCCGCCTCCGTGTCATTCTTCACCAAAGACAACGCCATGCGGTAAACGCTGAGCTCGTAGGGCTGGATGAGCTTGTGATAGAGTTCCCTGTCTCCCGCCAGAATCGAGGCAATTATCCCTGCTTCGTTCCGCTCCACAGGTCTGGCATCCGCCAGGATCATGTGCGCTTCCTCCAGCGCCTCGCGATTGCCACATCTAGCGAGAAATAGCCCGCTCCGAAGATCAGGACGAGCAAAGAGGCAAAAAGAAACGTATAGGGATCGGCTCCGTAGAAACTGCCGGGGTCGGAAAAGACTGAGAGGAGGGCCGCGTGGTCGGCGGTCCAGTAGGCGACGAACATGTTGGCCGCCAGCAGAAAGCCCGTCAGTCGGGAGACCAGCCCGGCCATCAGGAGTAGTCCGCCCACGAACTCGAGCCCCGAGACGAAGTGGGCGTTGAAGGCGGCGGCAGGAATGCCCAGGCTCCTGAAAAACTCCGTAATCTGCGCCAAATGATGCAGCTTACCCCACCCCGTCTGCGCAAATTGCCATCCCCAGTACAGCCGCACGGCCAGCAGAAGGGGCGACTGCAGAAAAGAGAAGCCGCTGCAAAAGATTTCATAAAGACGGATTGGCCGGCTCGCCAGCCGTGCGCGTCTCCTGGACGGAATCATTGTCGCTGAACTCATGGCAAGGCACCCGTCAGTGGATTGAACCCACCACGTTAGAGCAGCGAGGACGTGAATCGTTACAGACACAACCGCAGTTTTCGTCAGGCTCAGGTGGAGGACTCTTTTAGTAAGTCGTCTGCATGCCGCGTCGCGAAGCGCGCCGTACTGTCCGATTCATCACGCTGATCCAGAGTTCATCACGCTGATCCAGAGCCGGAAAAGCAAAAAGTCGCCCATTCGAGACAGATTCGCTTTTGAGGACGATGACGCATATCAGATCGCAGATGATCACGTCATTGTGAATGATTGTGCAACCTATATACCGTCATAGCGTGAATATCCACGCTCTGCCCAGTAGTCCTTTGGTTCTTTCTCCATATAGGTGATCCGGGTGATAGCTTTCACGTTCTTCAGCCCGAGCTTCACTGGCACAAGTAAGCGAAGCGGAGCGCCGTGGTCTACCGTAAGAGGCTTTCCGTTGAAGTGGGTTGCGAGCAGCGTTTGTGGATGGCGTGCTGTCGGCAGGTCCAGCGAAGCAAAATACGGATCTGGGTTTCCCCACGGATCGAGATTGACCGATGAGTCCACGCGAGCCCATTTTGCCTGCGATATCGGAGGGTAGGCGCGAAGCAAATCATCGAACTTCAGACCGGACCACCACGCGATGGCGCTCCATCCTTCTACACAAACCAGCCGCGTGATTTGCTCATGCACCTGGAAGCGCGTGAGGAGGTTTCGGATATTCAGCCGAACGCTTCGGCCGGAAGCGAGGCCGTCGAGAGTTAAATGCCACCCCGGAATGTAGCCCGGATCGGGAGTTGCGCCGTTGTAATTGTTCTTGAGTGGTGTGATCTGCGATTTTGTATAGGTGGGTACCAGGCGATTTTGTGAGTAGAGTGCCTCTGCAACATCGTCGTCGATGCGCAGGGCTTTATTCAAAAGCCACTCTTTCCCGGGCCAGGGCTTATTTCGATGCGTTACACCAAGGCGTTCCAGCGTAGCCTGAGGCAGAAGAGAACCGCCACCTGCCAGCGCTGCGATTGCTCCCGCCCCAAAGAGCAGAACGTCGCGCCGTGTCCAATGACGCAGAACGTTGGGGGCTACTTCTATGATCTGCGGGGGACGTTCCCGGAAGAAACTTTTCGTTTTCGGGCCTGGGACAGGCTCCGCAACGATGGATGGAGTTGCCCCAGCAGGTTCCGATTCGCGAACAACTAACGACAACGGTATCTTGTCAGAGGTGGCTTGCTGTTCTTCAATCGCGACAGTTTCAGGATCATCAAGTTGTGGCAGCGCGTCAGGTGTTTCCTGTTCGCGTGCATCCTCGAACTCAGGCCCTAAGGCCACTGCAGGTTCGGATGGCTCAACCTGGGGCAGCGGCGAAAGCGTTTCTTCGGCGGTACCGGACTCTAGCACCTCTCGTTCCGCCTGCGCGCCAGCGGAGGATGCATCGCGTGGCTCTGCCGGTTCGTGACGCTCTTCAGGATTCATTTTCAACGCCCTCCGATCTCTCTGTTCTCGCCGACCAACCTACGATCATGCTGCGCAGCGTATCCCAGCCGTCAGCGAAAACCAGGACCACATGCGGCACGATAAAGAGGATGAAAATCCACATCAACCAAAAGTGCCAGACTCGCGCTGCGTCAAAGCCTCCAAAAAGCGCAGCCAGCCAGGAGAGCTGCATGGGCTTATGAATCGCCCAGCCGGTGGCGACGGAAAGGAATCCGGCCAGTGGAATAGAAAAATAAGCGATTCGCTGCAGTGCGTTGTATTTGGTGGTGAAGCGTGGATGCAGCCAGGTGCGGCGGGTTAGCCATGCGAAAGGCAAACCCAGGTAGTAGCGAAGCATCTTCATTGCATCGGCCACATCCGTGCGGCGCGGCAGCAATGAACGCCATCCGCCTCCCAGGGCCAGCCCGGCTACGTATACCAGCCCGTTGAGCATGAAGAGGTAGGCGCACAACCAATGAAATCGCAGAGCCACACCAAGCATCCCGGGACCGAGACTCATGTGGTTGTAAACCCAGTCCGGCGGGCTGCTGTAGTGATGCAGGCCGGGCACATGGGCGCATATCCAGATACCGATATTTGCCATGTAGTCAAAATTCCCAGTCTGTGGATTTGGGTTGTGCTGGTAAACCGGCGAAGCCCAGTAGATGGCCATGCCGCTCAGGATGAGGCCCAGAAGGATTGGCACGTTCAGCCAATGACTCCATCGCACCAGCAGGTGATGTTTGCGAACTACGCGCACGCGCGGCTGATCCTCCGGCGTGCTTGTAGCGATCCGTTCGGCATTGAGTTGCATAGCTTCGGGCATGGATGGGGTCCCCCAGTTACCGCATGGTGTGTTGGGTAGCCACTTCTGCAATGAGGAAGACTTTGTTGGTCGTCAACGTTCCGTTTGGCTGCTTCGTAGTTGCCGCGTATACCGTGTCACCCGGCATCAGTGTCACCTTTCCCCGCGCCACCTGTGTCACTGGAACATTCGGAGGCACGGAGATTGTCTGAGAGCCGTTCTGATAATGAACAACCAACGTCGTGCCGCGACCCTTTTGAACGGTGCCGTTGGTCATGCGTGAGTGCGACATCATTGGGCGAGAGACGGAACCATTGGTCATTCTGCTGTGTGTCATAGCACCTGGAGTCGGGTCCATCATGCGGCTGCCTTCTCCGGCTCCCCGCAATTCCGCTGGGAATATCTTGATCTGTGTCGCTACCTCGACTCCGTTGGCCTGTTTTACCGATGCGACTCCGACGAAGGAGCTGGGCGTAACGTGGCTGAGATCCGAAGGTGTTTGTCGGTAGGTGACGAGGGGCCGTTCGATCGTCACACGCACCGGGCCTGATGGTGAAAGGATGTCGAGCGAGTTGCTGGTGACCGCCTGCAGTTTCCCCTTGACCCCGGAAATTGGCGGGGTGGCTTTGACCTGGGCATTGAGCATGTGCGGGCCAACCTGGGTTGCTAACAAAGTGACGAATACGAGGCGCAATAGCGGATGCTTCATTCAGATGTCCTTCTCCTGCATAATGTGGAGCTGCCTGAAACCTTGCGGAATCGGCTCTCACTAATGAAGTGGAGGAGAAGGCTTGGATTATTCCGTGCGGCTGCAACTTTTTCTTTGAGGCCCTGTCCTGGTCATCTCTCGGAGGGCACAACCCACAAATCACATTCAGATTGGAGACTGGCACACTGAGGAGTTACGGCAGGCGTGAGTGCGTGCTCTCAGTGTCTTTTTGGCTGGCTTAGCAGGAGACGGGCCCGCATCAGGCGAGCCTTAACCGCCGCTTCGGAAATACCTACCTTCTTGGCAATCTGCTTTCCTGAATATCCGTCCCTGATGCGCAGCTCCAGCACAGAACGAAGCGATGGCGGAAGTCGAACAATGGCCTTTGCCATAACCTCCCGCCGTTGTGCATGAATCAGCTGCCACTCTGCATCGGGCGCCTCATCCTTCAGAACAGAACTCAGCGCCGACCCGGCATCATCTCTGACGTCGTCGAGCGAGACTGTTATGTACCGGGTTTTGCGCAGCCGTGATAGAGCTGCATTGATTGCGATCCTTGTCATCCAGGTCGAAAAGCTCGATCGCCCCTCAAAACTGTCGAGATGAGTAAACGCACTTAATAACGTCTCCTGGAGTGCGTCCTCCGCGTCCCATTGGTTTTGCAGAAGCCGGCGAATGCTTCTCATCACGATGTTCGAATAGCGCCGGCATAGCTCCTCAAATGCCCTATGGTTTCCAGTTTTTGCCTCTGAAATCAGGGCCGCGTCACAGATGGATCGGCTAACAGTCTCGCCTATTGCGCTCACAAACTTCTCCTTTTGGGGCAGTATCGAAAAACACTCGGCACTTGCTACGCTCGCTGAGCAAGTCTCAAGGGAGCGCGAATGCAGGATTGGCGGAGCAGCATATGGCCTTATGGAATGCGCTCTCGATAGTGAAGTGGCATGAGCCGTGTGGATTATTCCGCGCTCTCGTTTTTTCTTGAGCAAAACGCAAGAGCACTGCCATTCGCGGGTTGGTACCCTCTTCATAATTAAGGGTCGCAAACGCCACGCGATATTGATCGCGCGCGTTCGTGTAATCGATCTCTGTGCTGATTTGCTGGAGGTACGCCTCGCTCAGATCAGCGATTGAGCTAAGTCCGAAGCGATAGCGTGTCTGTGCCAACGCGAAGCCGAGCGTAGCCTCCGTGACTGATTGAGTGCTGCCCCTGCGTCGCGCAGGGGCAACTCTCGATTGCACCAGGCTACTGGGTTATTGAGACCACGCTGTTTGAGTTGTCGTCGTTGAAGTATATTTTCTGTGTTGTCGCGGAGGTGCCTGTCGTCACGATGCCGAAGATAGCTCCAGCATTACCGTTATCCACGAGCTTCTGGCCGACGATCTTCTTTTGCAAAGGATCTAGTTCCAATATGTTATTGTCACCGGTATCTCCAATCACCAAGTTTCCGTTATAGAGGAGCGCGGCGCTGACTGGATTGTTGAGGGGCGCACCGGAGTACACCACGGATGCCTGACTGGCTCCGGGACCGCTGAAGGTCAAGGCTCCATACGTCGAAGCGCTAACCGTGATGCCGTTTGCAGGAACCGATGAAACTCCCGCGATCGCAACAATACTGTTGTCTTCACTCGAGACAACATAGAGCGTATCGGTCTGAGGATTGTAGGTGAGGCCAGCGGGTGCGAGGATGCCGTACTGCGAGGCTAGATTGACCGGAAACCCTGTGGCAATCGGGGTAACCGTGGTCGCACTGGAGGTGACGACGACTCGATCCACCGTCCCGCTCGTCGCATTACTGACGTAGAACGTGGGCGATGGCGTACCTGAGTACGTCGCCATTTGAGGAGCAGCGTACGTCTCCCCCCACGGATTCGTCCACTGGGTATTTGGGGCAACAGTTGACATCAACTTTCCGCTGCCGGTGAAGATCGGAATGTCGTTGGCCGTATATGCAGCAGCCCAGATGTAGCCATTTGAGGGGTTAGACGCCAGCGCCGCACAGCCGCGCAGGGAAGGATCCTGCGCAATTCTCTTCGGCGTGGCTCCGGCCGTGGGCGATAGGTCTTCGATCGTCGTTCCATACCCGGCGTTGCCCGATTTGTCATTGAAGTTGCAAACAAGAATATCTCCGGCGGTGACGTAGCCCGTCGTCATCGGGGCGATTGCGAGGCCATACGGGTTGTCGTCTCCGTTCTCCGAATCAACTGTTGAACCTATCGTTGTCATTGTGTGAAGTTGCGTCAAGACTGGAGTTGCTGGCGAGGCAGAGGAGTAATTACTTCCACTGCAGCCCGCCAATATGCTTAGAAACAGGGTCCCGCTGACTGCAGGGATCCATAGAAATCGCATGCGAATATCTCTCCTTAGAAGTTGTGTGTGGCAGTCTCTTACGAAGTCTTCGATTGAACAACTCCCACTGCGCATTACCTGTGAATGTGCACGAAGTGAGTTGCGATCGTCCGCCTATGCAGGCCGCGGTATGGGCTTGACCGTCCTACCTTATTCACCAGCCGTTGAAAGGGGCACGAGGTCTGCGTTGCTTTGGTCCGTGTGAGTTTCCGTCTTGGTGTGCGGAAATCCCCGAGTAGACTCTCTATCCAGCCTTCACTGATTCAAAGAAATTCCTCCTCTCAGCTGCTCAATCGCCGCGTGCGCCAGAGATTGAGCAGGCATTCGCTTCGTCGTTGTCCTTTCTGGGCAACAATCAACTTGTGAAACAACTTTGTCAGGGCATCAGCCATAGGTCGGGCCAATGTTCGGCTCCTGCCGGTTGAATTCTGTGGGTCACGCGCAACGGAAAAGAAGATGCGGAGCAATTGACCCATCGGTAGTACTAGAGGGGTCGAAGACGACTTCGACAGACTCCGCTTGTTCTGCAGTCTCCGTGCTGACATGCGCATGGATCGAGGTCAAGGCGGACCCGATTGAGGGTTCTACGGCTAGGGAGATGTTGACGACTCCTCTGGCCGGCTTACGGCCCGGCTGCGATTGCCGAAAACAACCGTTCGCGAAAACTGCCGACTCGGTTAGCGGAGCCTCGACTTGTAGTGAAGGGAAGGGACCCTGTGATGCTCCCAATGCGGGGCGAGCCGAGAAAAAGACACCGAGTCCAGAGAGCGGAATATAGCGATGATTGTTCTTAACTGTTGGCACCTGGTATTTGTCCTCCCACATGTAAAGTGGCAAGGAGGAGTCGAGATATTCCAGGTGCTCTATGTTTTTTTTAGAGACTACGCGGCGATGCCCATCTTCGCCATGTAGGCTTCCATTTCCTGATCGCTACCGTTGAACAACAAAACATAGGTCCGCCTCCCATCCGACCACAGGCTCGCGGTGCCTGAGTTCTCGTGCATCGAATGGAATCCGTTCTGCCGCGTCAAGCGGGCATCAACGATGAGGAGACTTGCACGCCGCTCATTCTTCATCTTTAGATATACGGCTTTGTGGTTAGCTATAGTGACGACGGCCGCTCCACGGAATTCGACTCTGCTTAACTCGGCGGGCAAAGTGGACGAACTCTCTAGTTTGGCCGCACTCCACGCAAGGAGTTGATTGCGATCCGTGCTGTCGATCTGGAGCGCAGGGGGCGTGCTCAGCAGCGTCGCCACTTCTCTGTTCAGTCTTGCCTGTTGCAATCGCGGCGCGATTCCCAAAAGAAATACAAGCAGGAGAGAGGCAAAGACCGGCACGAACATCCAGAATTTCCATGTCGGTCTGCGCGTTGCCTTCTGCGCACGCTGATGAGCCAATCCTGTAAGGATTCGGTTTTCGAGATACGGGCTCTCTGGGAAGTTTTGAAATGTGCGTTGGAGGCTCCGGTCGGATGCAGTCAATTCCTCAAAGAGCCGCGCACATTCAGGACAACACGCCAGGTGATCGAACATAGGTTGAAAACTGGCGGCATCGCTGCCGGGCCTCCAAGCGTAAATCTCTGATTTGTATAATTCGCAACTCATGATCGCTTCACCTTCTTCACGATTTCCAGTTTGTGCTGCGTTGTTAGACTTTTCTGCAGCATCTCGCGCGCCCGCGACAGCCGCGACATCACAGTTCCGATCGGCAACTCCAGAGCCTCGGCGATTTCTCTATAGGAGAGGTCCTGAAAATAGAACAGCACGATCGGCAACCGATGCCGCTCATCCAGGCGGTCCAGAGATTGATGAAGCGCGAGGGCCTGACTCATATCAGGAGCACTGATGGCGGCCGGATTGAAGTCTCCGAATTCATCCCTCATCTCGTCGAGAGAAACCTCTATCTTGCCGTGTCCCTTGCGGCTCATCTGGGCATAGCAGTGTCTGAGTATTCCTACCAGCCAAGCCTTCACCGCCTCTATATCGCGCAGACCGGACCGCGACCGATATGCCTGGAAGAACGCTTCCTGCGTTAGTTCTTCCGCATCTGATCGCGAGCCAGTCCACCAGTAGGCAATCCCATAGAGGAGCCGGTGGTATTGCCGGACCCAATCATCGAAAATTTGGTCGCTGATCTGCACTGATGCCAATGATCCCCGGACACCGCTCTTATTAGATGAAGTGGCGGATCAAGACACATTTATTCCATTTTTTTGAATTCAAAACAGAAACGTGCCCTCGACGGATACATATTGCTGAAAACAAAGGCGCGGCATGCCCGGTCGTTTTCTGGTTATAGCGAACTCCTCGCCGTAGAAATACCGGATCACTGAGCAGGCGTGCCGGAGCCAAGCCCCAGGATGAAGTTCCTTTGTTTCGCAGCTTCTGGCGTGTTCAGGCGAATTGCGGCCATGCTCTCGCCCGCAAAACATCGATATCGATTGACATGGTCGGCGGTTGCTAACTGAATCAATTCGACAGACTGCGGAACTGTTGGAATCCGCGCGGCGAACCGAACTAGAGAGGATTGCCGCGTTGTACCCATGGGGCGGGCGTCAGCAGCGTGCTTGGCGCATAAACAGGCGCGCCCGCATAGCCATCGCCATGTCGTTCCCCTTTGCGTCAGTTTCGTCGGATATCATCGCTGCTTTTAGGATAAATGGCGTGCTGCCCCAGACGCCAGTGGCGACGGGTTTCGACACGAAAGCGACCTCCAGCCAGGCATTTCAAATCGTTCGCACACCAGTTGCAGAGCTTGCGGGCACGGGCTACATTGAGTGCAACGTCCAAAGTCCAAGAAACCCTTCGCTGGTTGCACATATATCCGCGGTGCAAGCGCAAGGACCGAACTGTTTGCGGCAACAAAAGGAAGCTATGCCAGTCCTGTCGATTCGAATCTTGAAACTGCCTTTGTCCTTGGTTGCGGTCTGCGCCAGCGCGATGTGTTTGCTCACCGCATGTCCTGCGTTTGCCCAGGCACCTGTTGTCCAGGCGTGGACGGTGCTGCATGAAGGAGCGACCGATAAGAGCGCTGATCAACGCCAAGCCACTATGCGCGTACTGCGGCTGATTCCTGGAAATGCCGCGGCCGTAACTTTGGCGGAACAGGGCCTGAAAGATAAAGACCGGGAGACGCGCGGAGCGGCTGCACTCTCCCTGGGCGCCATGGGATCGAAAAGCGCGATCCCTTCGTTGCTTGCGATCGTCAAAGGCGATACTGAAGGTTCGGTGGTCATGGCTGCCGCGAAGTCTCTGATCCAGCTTGGGGACGAAAAAGGCTACGCCGTCTACTATGCGATTTTGACGGGCCAGCGAAAGTCCGGTGCGGGATTGATTGGAAGCCAGGAGAAGCAATTGCACGACCTGCTGCAGCATCCTGAGCAAATGGAAGACATGGCGTTCGAACAGGGGATGGGATTTGTGCCGTTTGGGGGCATTGGACTGCAGGCCTACCAGACGATTCATGCCAGCGAAGAGAAAGGGCCACTGGTGAAAGCGACGGCCATCAGAGTGCTAGCGAAGGATCCGGATCCAGTGACGGCCAAGGCGCTTGTCGCCGCTACGCACAACAAGGATTGGGTGATTCGTGTCGCCGCCTACGACGCACTCGCCCGACGCGGCGACGTCTCGTTACTGCCGGATTTGACAGGTGGACTGAAGGACCAGAAATATGAGGTGAAGATGACGGCCGCGGCGGCGATTATTCATTTATCCAGTTTGGCGAAGAAGTAGCCGATCGCGGTCGCTCCAGCCATCCGGGGGCGTTGTAAGGGAGCAGGCATAAGAGCGACTGGCATCGCCACATCTGCCCGCCAAGCAATACAAGCGTGTTCAGCCCGCCTATTCGCCGCCCACACTGAGTCACATATCGGAGGCAGCGTGTAGCCAGCCAAGCCGATGTTCATGTGGCTCCGATTTAGCAAGAGTCTCCATGCTCGACCGTTCCCGTACGAACCTACATAAGAATTACCGAATTGGCCGCCACTCCGGCAGCGTCATACTGGACGGCTTTATTTCGCGCCGCAATGCCTCGCCGAGTTTGGTAGGCTCTGAGCCATGACCTGCGAGCCGGCCAAGCCCGCGCACGCTCAAGGAAATGTGGCCGGCTGATGCACGAATTTCTCCAGCTTCTCCGCGAAAATCGAAATTACCGGTACACCTGGACAGGGCAAATCGTTAGCGAAATTGGCGACAATTTCAACAACATCGCCGTCTTTGCCCTAGCCATGGCGCTTACCCATTCCGGCCTGGTGATCACGGGCGTTCTGTTAGCGCGCGCGATACCGGCCATTGCCATGGGGCCAGTAGCTGGGGTGCTGCTCGATCGGCTGGACCGCAAAAAGATCATGATCGCCAGTGACCTGACTCGGGCGCTGGTGGCGCTGGGTTTTATTTTTGCTCTGACGGCGCACCGCGTTTGGGTGCTGTACTTGTTTAGCACACTCCTGATGGTCGCTTCGCCATTTTTCACGGCGGGACGTTCTTCGATCCTGCCGACCATCGCCAATGCCAAGGAAATCCATACCGCCAATTCCTTGACCCAAACCACGCAATGGATGACTCTGACGGTCGGGACGTTTCTCGGCGCGACAGTCATTGCGATCGGTTATAAGTGGGCATTCATTTTTAATGCGCTGTCATTCGTATTTTCTGCCTGGTCGATTTCGCATTTGAAGGCGCCGGATGCGCACGGTTTCCGTGCCAAGCGCAACATTCTGGCAGAAGAAGAAGTTGTTCGTCCCTGGCATGAATACCGCGAGGGCCTGCGATACATGCGCTCGGTGCCGCTGGTACTTGCGATTGCACTGCTTTCGGTGGGCTGGGCCATGGGCGGCGGCGCGGCGCAAATCCTGTTCACGCTGTTCGGCGAAATTGTATTCAATCGAGGCGCGTCGGGGATTGGCATTATCTGGGGCTGCGCCGGACTTGGCCTGCTGCTTGGCGGCGTGTTTGCCAACTGGCTCGGCAGACGCCTTTCCTTTGACGCTTACAAGCTGACCGTCTTCATCGACTACATCGTTCACGGCGCGGCATACATTGCTTTCAGTCGTGCCGAGGGATTCAAATTGGCGCTGCTCTTTATTTTTATTTCGCGCGGCGGCATGGCGGTGAACTCCGTGTTGAATTATTCCTATCTGCTGCGAACCGTCGCCAACAATTATCGAGGTCGCGTGTTCGCCACCATTGAAACTCTTACGTGGACGATGATGATGATCTCCATGATGGGAGCGGGCATCGCTTCCACGCATTACACGCCGCGCCAGATCGGCACCGTTGCTGGACTGCTCAGCTCCACCACTGCGATTTTCTGGGGCTGGGCGAACTGGTCGGGTCGTCTTCCCCGCCCACAGATTGCGGCAACCGCGGAACCGCGGGCCAAAGCCTATCGCGAACGTGCCGTGTAGGGTCAAGCGGCAGGAGCGAGCGGCGTTCTTGAATAATTCTTCCGAGTGTGAAGTACTTGCCTGAGGAACAGGCTCATTATGGATCGCAGAGATTTCATCAAGGCGAGCGCGATTGCCTCGGCCAGCAGTTTGATGTCTCAGGTTTTAGCGAACGCGCAGCGTCTTCGGCCGCAACGCATTGCCGTTCGCAACCTGGCGCCCGACTCCATCAAGACTCGACTAGCGATGCGCGAATTGCTGAGCGGTCTGCGCATGTTGAACAGCGCGGCGCAAATTGATCTCGCGAGTGATGCGCCAACAGTGGATACCGTGCAGTTGACGCTGCAGATCGAACCATCGCGATTCAGGCAACCAGAAGAGTACGAAATTGCTTCCTCGGGCAAGAGCGCCACACTTTACGCGGTCAATGAACAGGCACTTCTGTATGCGGTGTTCGATTTCCTAGAGCGTCAGGGACTTGTCTTCGGCATCGACGGGACCACCGTGCCGATTGATCTGCCAGCGTCATTGCAACTTCCACTGGATGGGCAACGATGGAGCGGCTCGCCGCGATTTGCGGTCCGCGGGCTGCTGCCATGGCCGGATTTCCTGAATTGCATCAGCGTCTACAACGAAGAAGATTTCCGCGCCTACTTTGGAGCCATGTTGCGGATGCGATTCAACATGTTTGGCATGCACGTGTACACGCAAAACGATCCCAACCCGATGGCGGAGTCCTACCTCTCGTTCGAGTTTGCCGGCAGCGGTCATCGCGCCGCACTCGAAGACACGACCATGCGCAGCTGGGGATATCTGCCGCAGCGCACTTCGACCTACTCCTTGGGCGCGGCGGAGTTTTTCGATACAGATAC
The DNA here is from genome assembly GCA_035502695.1 of Acidobacteriaceae bacterium. Lineage (GTDB taxonomy): Bacteria > Acidobacteriota > Terriglobia > Terriglobales > Acidobacteriaceae > JAKAAZ01. Next base: position 2,554 of record DATJUD010000023.1, on the reverse strand, counting down.
ATTTGGAGCCGATGCGACTCGGCTCGCCGCGGACAACTGGGACATTGCCGCGCGCACGACCGCAATGATGCGGTCCGCATTCAACTTTGCCGGAGATCTCGGCATCCGCACCGGCATTGGATTTGAGCCCTATCAGAACCCTGCAGAGATCATTCGCGCGCTGCCACCGGAGGCGCTGTCGCATCCCAACGGATTTATCGAATCGACCACCGCCCGCGATTTGTTAGAGCGCCGACTCGCCGACCTGCTGGAGCGTTATCCCATGGTGGATTATGTGTGGCTGTGGCAGGATGAAAACGCGAATTGGGAGAGTCGAGAGAAAAAGATTCCGCTCTCTGTCACGCCGTTTCTTCAGGCGCATAATTTTTTGAAACGAAATGCGCCGGACAAACAGCTTGTGGTGGCTGGATGGGGAGGTGTGACGCGCCACTTTCAATCGCTGCATGAGCGGCTTCCGGAGGACATTGTGTTTTCCGCCTTGAGCGATTCGCTGGGATGGGACCCGGTCAATGAAGCCTTCGGCAAGCTGGGAAGCCGCCAGCGCTGGCCGATTCCGTGGCTCGAAGACGACCCTTCGATGTGGTTTCCGCAATTTCGTGCCAGCCGGTTTGAGATGGATATGAATCGCGCGCAGAATTTTGGGTGTCAGGGAGTGCTCGGCATTCATTGGCGGCATCGCATTGTCGATCCAACGGCAACCTATCTCGCGCGCGCGAGCTGGGACAGCAACCTGACGGCCAGCCAGCATTATCAAAATTTCTGCGCTGCGATGGCGTCGGGTGGTCGCGCAGATGAGATGGCGGCGTTGTTTGAGGAATGCGATCGCGGACATGATATTTCCTCGACGTTTCTGGGCACACGCGACAAGCAGGGATTTGCGAACACATTAGCACTGACCGGCGATTACGACGAAGCGTTCGACTACGCAACCGTCGAGCCGGAGGCAACAGTATTGCCACATCAGCGTGCCACGGCGGAGAAATTCAAGGCGCTCTTGTCTGAGGCAACTTCGCCGACGGAGCGAGATCGGATCGGCTATTTTGCCAGCTTTGTCGGCTTCATGGTTTCCTATTGCGATGCGTTTGAAAAAGCGCATGAACTGAACGCGGTGCTGCAACGCACGGTCACTCTGCGAGCGAACGGCAACAACGAAGCTGCGCGTGCGGAGGTGCTGCAGCGTGGGGTTCCGCTGTGGCTTGCAATAGCGCCCCTGGCGCGGCAGACCATGGTGGAATATCAGGCGGCGATCGCGACCCGCAACGATCAGGGACAACTTGCCTCGATGCAGAATAAGTTTGTCCGCCTCTCATTGGAGAGGCTGCGGCTCTCCATCAAAGAGTTCTTGGGTAACTTGCCCGACGAAATGGACAGTGCCTACGTCGCTGCAACATCGGCGACAGGCGCGAATCGGCCACGCATCTTTATTCCGACGCGACCCTCTCTGTTGAAGCCGGGAGAATCGCTGCGGATTTTTATTGTGGCTCCGGGTCAGCAGACCATTCTTCCAATCCAGTTGCGCACACGACGCCAGGGTGCGCAGGCGTGGCAATCCTCTGCCACCACGCACGTTGGACGTTCCGTGTATTCGGCAAAGCTTGGCCCATTCGCAGCGGGCGACGAGGTCATCGAATATTACGCGACGACCGCCAGTGGACAAGAAAATCTGACTGCGCCGCCGCAAGCGCCGCAGCGGACTTACACGCTCACAGTCCTGGCCTGATGCTCAAAAATCTTCGCTGCCAAATCACTTCCAACGGGAGAGCCCGCACTCGATCGATTGGCGTATTCTGTGTGCGTATCTGGCTGCCGCCGAATTGCACTGGGAGCGTGGTTTGAGCGATTTGATTCTCAAAATTAACGGGACGGATCGACACGTCACCGCCTCATCAGACGAGAGCCTGCTCTCCGTGCTGCGAGATCGGCTCGGCCTGACCGGACCCAAGTATGGCTGTGGCGAAGGCGAATGTGCCGCCTGCACGGTGTTGCTGGATGGCAAGCCGGTTCACTCTTGCATTACTCCGCTGTCGGCCGCGGCAAAATCCAGCATCACGACCATCGAAGGCCTTGAAAGGAACGGTACTCTGAGCCCGGTGCAGCAGGCATTTGTGGAGGAAGGCGCGTTTCAATGCGGCTACTGCACCTCCGGCATGGTTTTGCGTGCTACCGCGTTGCTGCGAGAGACACCTCACCCGACAGAAGATGAAATCGTCACCTATATGAATGGGAATATTTGCCGCTGCGGCACCTATCCGCGCATCATTGCGGCGGTGCGGCGGGCGTCGGAATCGCCAGCAAAGGCAGGCGGAGAATGAACACTCTAGATCCGCTGCCGGCCGAACTCGCGCAACATACGATCGATGACAAGCCGTACTGGTTTCGTCTCGATCGCCGCGACTTTTTAAAACTGTTTGGCGGAGGATTGCTCGTCTGTCTGACCGATGTCTCCGCGCTGGCTCAGGAGTCCGGCCGCACCTTCGGAGGTCATGAACTGCCTGATGACATTGCGGCGTGGCTCGCCATTGCAGCCGACAGCCGGGTCACGGTGTTCACCGGC
>DATJUD010000022.1:0-29880 GCA_035502695.1 Acidobacteriaceae bacterium | reverse complement strand
ACGCTGCTCCAGCCGGTTCACAGTAGGGTCTTCCCCGTAGACGTCATCGCCAACCTCCGCCGCAGCCATGGCGGCGCGCATCTCCGATGTGGGTCGGGTGACGGTGTCGCTACGCAGATCAATCGCGCCGATAGCTTTCGACAAAGTGGTTGCTGGTGTTTCGGCAGTTTCGATGCTCACGCGAACACTCCTTGCTCGTGGTTTAAGCTTGTGGCGACGTCGTCCGATTGCACAACGCCAAGAAATCTCTGAAAAACATCGTTTGCGAACAGTCGCCCATGGTGAGTTAACCGGGCTCGACGATCATCGTATTCGATCAAACCCTGCTGTTGCGCTTCTTCGAGAACTGGTTGATAGGCATGGATCGCGGACGCACCAAATTCGCGCGTGATTTCGGCAATAGAGACGCCACCATTGAGTCGCAGGCCCAGGAACCAGGCTTCTTCCAGCGCTTCCCGCGCAGATACGGGCGTGATTGCTTCCCGGTCACAGTCGGCAATGTTCGGATCCAGGTAGGCGGTGAGATCGTCGGTGGCGGCCACCCGAATCGCTTCGCCCTGTGCTGTTGGCAAAAACGAATGCGCGTCCAGTCCAAAGCCGAGGTACGGCTGGCGCGTCCAGTACTTCAGGTTATGGCGCGACCGCTGCCCGGCTCGCGCGAAGTTCGAGATTTCATACTGCGGCATTCCAGCGGCCCCGAACTGCTCGATCGCTTCGGTATACATCTCCGCGATGGTTTGCTCGTTCGGCACCACGCCCACTCCATAACGCGTGCCCCCGGCTATGATCTCCCGACCAAGACTGGAATCTTCATCCACGTCCAGCATGTAAACGCTCAGGTGAGGCACGCCGGTGGCGATGGCTTGCACCAGCGATTCTCTCCAGCTTTGCCGAGTCTGATGCGGCAGCCCGGCGATCAGATCGACGTTGATATTGTCGATGCCTGCAGCGCGAAGACGATCGATGTCATTGAGCGTGATGGCTCGCGTATGGGTGCGTCCCACCGCGGCGGCTTCGTGATCCATAAACGATTGCACGCCCAGGCTGACACGGTTCAATCCCAGACCCGGCATGGCATGCAGCAGCTCCTCAGCCATCTGTCCGGGAGCACATTCCAGCGTCATTTCCGCGAAATCGCCGATGGAAAATACATCTCTTATACCTTTAACTATATTATCTAATTGATTGATATTTAGCAGGCTAGGCGTGCCTCCACCAAGGTAGAGTGAGTCGACCTTCGTCGGCGGATAGCTTCCCCACGCGGCCATGCATTCTGAAGACTGACGAATTTGCGCCGTCAATTTTTCGACGTATGCGGCCATACGATCCGCGCCGTATACTCCGGAGGCGAAGTTGCAGTAGCTGCATTTGGCGCGGCAGAACGGAATCGATACATAAACTCCAAGCGTTGACGCAAGATTTTGCATCGGCGGCGGTTGCGTTGTCATCGACTGGTTCAAAGGCATCGTTTTTTGCGTATGCGGAGAATGGACGGAAACTTCGTACAATAGCAGTGTCGCATGGCAGACCCCAAACAGAGCACCCAGCAGCAAGACGACGACGTTATCGGCAAGGCTTACGACAGTCGCCTGATGCGGCGGTTGCTGGTCTATCTGAAGCCGTACCGGCTGCAGGTCGGCATTTCGCTGATCGCCATCCTTTTTACAGCCTTCGCGGATGTGCTGGGCCCGTACCTGACGAAAGTGGCCGTTGACCTGTACATGACGCGGTCGCAGCCCACGAACCACTCCATCTGGACGCGCCATCTCAGTCACAATCCGATGACCGGCATTACCCAGATTGCCGGGATTTATTTTGGCTCGCTGCTTTTTATTTATGTCCTGGCATTCATCCAGACCTACTTGATGCAATGGACAGGGCAGAAGGTAATGTATGACCTGCGCAGCCAGATCTTCCGCCACATCCAGCGCATGCATGTCGCGTTTTTCGATCGCAACCCTACCGGGCGCCTGGTGACGCGCGTGACCTACGACGTGGACGCGCTGAACGAGATGTTCACTTCCGGCGTGGTGTCAATTTTTGAGGATGTGCTGGTGTTGGCCGGCATAGTGTTTGTGATGCTGCGGATGAACTGGTGGCTGGCGCTGCTGGCATTCTCCGTCATCCCGCTCATTATGATTGCGACCCAGGTCTTCCGCAAATTTGTTCGCGAATCATATCGACGCATTCGCACCGCCATTGCACGGATCAACTCTTACCTGCAGGAGCATGTCAGCGGGATGAGCGTGGTGCAGCTATTTAACCGCGAGGAGCGCGCCTTTCAGGATTTTGAGAAGGTGAATCGCCAGCACATGAAGGCGTTTAAAGACGCCATTATGGCCTACGCACTGTACTACCCGGTGGTTGAAATTCTCAGTTCGATCGCGGTGGCGATCATCATTTGGGTGGGTGGTGGCGGTGTGCTACGCGGGGTGGTCACGCTGGGCGTTCTTGTCGCTTTTATCCAGTATTCGCAGCGCTTCTTCCGGCCGATTCAGGACCTGAGCGACAAATACAACATTCTGCAAGCAGCCATGGCTGCCAGCGAGCGTATCTTCAAATTACTCGATACGCCGCCGGAGATTGTGTCGCCTGCGAACCCTGCAACCGGCGATGGGTCCGGCCAGATTGAGTTCCGCAATGTATGGTTCACCTATCAGCGACTAGATGACGCCACTCGCAAGCGTCTGCGAACCAGTTCGTCGCCGGAAAAAGACGGCGTGGAATGGGTGCTGCGCGACGTAAGCTTTACGGTCGAGCCGGGAGAAACGGCTGCAATTGTCGGCCATACCGGCGCTGGAAAAACCACGCTGAGCAGCCTGATGATGCGGTTTTACGACGTACAGCGCGGCGCCATCCTGGTGGAGGGCGTCGATGTCCGCGACTGGGATGTGCAGGAACTTCGCCGACGATTTGCCGTGGTGTTGCAGGACCCGGTGCTATTCACCGGCACCGTCACCAGCAATATCCGTCTGGGCACGGAACGCATCACGGAAGAAGAGATCGAAAGCGCCGCTGACCAGGTGAATGTAGGCGACTACATCCGATCGCTTCCCGGCGGATTCCATGAACCAGTGCGGGAGGGTGGCAGCACGCTTTCTACCGGGCAAAAGCAGCTAATCAATTTCGCGCGTGCGTTGGCGCACAATCCGCGGATTCTGATTCTTGACGAGGCCACGTCAAGCGTCGACACAGACACCGAAATGCGGGTGCGGTCCGCGCTGACCCGGCTGGTCACGGGACGCACCTCCGTGATCGTTGCCCATCGGCTTTCGACGATTCAGACGGCAAATCGAATTCTGGTGATGCACAAGGGCCAATTACGAGAGATTGGTACGCACCAGGAACTGCTGGCGCAGCGGGGACTATATTGGAAGCTTTACCGCTTGCAATATAAGGATCAGGAGATTCCAGACGCGGCCATTCGCTCCAGCGATCCACTTGCTGTACCCGGCGACTGAGCCAACCTGCCATGCCTTCGAGTCCACAAATATTTGTCTCCGCGGGTGAGGCCAGCGGAGAACGATACGGCGCCATGCTGATGGAGGCGGTGCGTGCGTTGCGGCCAGACGTTGAGTTTTTCGGCCTGGGTGGAACGGCGATGGAAGCGGCTGGCTGCGAGCGCGTCGTCCGCGCAGAAGATATCGCGGTCATGGGCATCACGGAAGTGCTGCGCCACATGCCGCGCATTTACCGGGAGTATCGGCGCCTGGTGCGGAGCATTCGCACCCGCAAGCCGGGCCTGGCGGTGCTGATCGATTTTCCCGACGTGAATTTTCGCCTAGCGAAGGAGCTGAAAAAGTCGGGTATTCCGGTGGTGTATTTTGTCAGCCCGCAGTTGTGGGCTTGGAAACAATATCGCGTGCGCTGGGTGCGAGAGCGGGTGAGCAAGATGCTTGTGATTTTTCCGTTCGAGGAAAAATATTACCGTGATCACGGCGTCGATGCAGAATTTGTTGGTCATCCGCTCGCCGATTTACCTCTGCCGACGATCTCGCGCAAAGAATATGCCAGCCAGTACAAGCTGGATCCGGCAAAAGAGTGGATCGCGTTGCTGCCGGGAAGTCGCGGCAAGGAGTTGCGGCACAATCTTCCGGTGATGGCGGGAGCGACGAATCTGCTGGGTACGTCGTATGAATTTCTGTTACCCGCTGCAGCTACACTCGATCCCGAATGGGTGCGGCGCATGGTTGCGCAATGTCAAAGCGAGGGCAGCGGAATTGATATTCCCATTCACGTGGTCGAAGATGCGCGGGCGGCGCTGTTCCATGCGCGCGCTAGCGTGGTGGCCAGCGGCACGGCAACGGTGGAGGCGGCGCTGATTGGCAACCCATTCATCGCGGTCTATCGTCTGTCGGATTTCAGCTACGCGGTTGCGAGCCGCCTGGTCGATTTGCCGCACGTCGCCATGGTGAATCTAATTGCCGAGGATCGCATTGTCCCGGAGTTGATTCAGGATGATTTCACGCCGGAAAACATTGTTCGCGCACTTCAACCATTACTTGATGAAACCGGCTATAGGTCGCAGATGATTGAAGAGTTGAGAAGCGTCAAGACAGCACTTCATTGGGAATCGAATGCTGCCCAATTTTCCGCAGCCAACATGATCCAAACTCCCGAAGAGATTCGGTCGCATTCCCTTCCGGAGCGCACGGCCATTGACCGCGCAGCCGCATGGGTCCTCGATTTTCTGGATCGAGCAGAGGCTGAGTGCTCGCCAATTCAAACCGAGTCTCAGACCGCGGATATGCCTGGATGAGCGCCGTGCCGAGTGCGTGGAAATGCCGACTGCAATTCTGCTGGCGTGCGGGCGCAGTTCTCTGCGGGTTTCTTGTGCCGGTCGGCCTCGCGCAAACTGTTCAGCCAACAACTGCGAAGGTTCCGGTTCAGGTTCGGGGCTACTCAATCGACGTGAGCCTCGATCCGGGACATCATTCCCTCACCGCCAAAACACGCGTGGAATTCACGACCTCACGAAATCTCGCGACCGTCGAATTTCAATTGAATCCAGGGTTGCACGTCGACAGCGTGACGGATGCTTCAGGAAAAACTTTGAACACGACGCAGAAGGGTGGAGAGATTTCCGTGACCTCTGCCGATCCCCTCGTTACGGGTAGCGATGTTGCGTGGACATTTACTTATAGGGGAGTTTTCGACGCGGTACCCGGTGGCACCGTCCGTCTGGTTTCGATCCGCGAACCGGTCAGCTACCTGCTCTATCGCGGAGATTGGTTTCCGGTGGTCGGTGACGGTACGCAGCGATTCACAGCACAGATCCACGTGCGTGTACCAAGCGGGAACCAGGTGTTGGGCAGCGGCCCCACAGGATTGCCGCACCCCGACGCCAACGAGCAAACTGTGTTCGACTTCAACTGGACGCACGCCGGATTTCCGGGAACTGTGATTGCGGGCAAATTCCGGCCTCCAGTCTCGGCCGCAGGCTCGAGCATTCGCGTCTATAGAATCGAGCGCGGATCGACAGTCGAAGCCGAGGCCGCGCAGCCTTCCACGCAAGAGATTGCCGCGACCGCCGCAAAACAATACGGCGAGCTCGCTAACCAATTTGGTCCTACAGAAACCGGCGAATTGAATATTGCGGAGTTGCCGAACGATACGTTTCCAGCGGTCTCGGCGCCAGGGATCGCAGCAATTGCCAGCAATCAGCTTGAAACGACGGACTATGTGCGCCTGCTGGTGAATACGATCGCCCATCAGTGGTGGGGAGAAGATGTCAGTCCGGCATCGCCCGACGACGTGTGGATCACGAACGGTATGTGTCGCTATGCCGAGCTCGAATTTCTGGATCGCACGGCGTCTCCTGCAGTCGCTGCCGACGCAATCCTGAACGTTTCCGCCAGCGCCCTAGCCTTCAACAGAGTTCCCTTGGCCGATGTAGCTCAATACCCGGAATTTTCGCGTGAGTTTGAGGCCATGACCTACGACAAAGGCGCGATGATCCTGCGCATGCTGCGATGGCAGATTGGCGATGCGGCATTCCAACAGACGCTACACGAGGTTCTTTCGCAGCCGGACAAATCCATCTCCTCGGCAAAGTTTGAACAGATTGCCGAAGGGGAAACCCGCCAAAATCTGCGACCGTTTTTTACTCAATGGCTGGACAGCACGGGCGCGCCGACGCTTCAGGATAAGTGGACGCTCTACCGGCTAGGCAACAACCAGGGATTCCGGACCATCGGCGAAATTGATGAGGATCTGGATTTGTTCCAGATGCCGGTCGAGGTGCGAGTGGAGACGGAGGGCAAGACGGTCACCAAGCGAGTGGAGGTGATGGGACCGCAGACCCAGTTCACCATTGATACGTTTGGAATTCCGCGGAAGATTACGCTTGATCCGCACCGCTGGTTGCTGAGGAACGATGATGCCTTGCAGGTGCGAGTGCACATTCTGCGCGGAATGGCGAAGGCGGCTGCGAACGATGATACGGGAGCGATTGCGGAGTATCGCGCGGCACTGGCGCTCGATACGACCAGTTCCCTGGCCAGCTATCGGCTGGGAGAGATTTATTTTCGTGAGCGAAATTATCAGGCTGCGGAGGATGCGTTTCGAGCGGCGTTGAGCGGCGATGGCGTTCCCAAATGGATTGAGGTGTGGAGCGACCTGCAATTGGGGAGAATATTCGACACCTCGGGTCAGCGCGACCGCGCCATCAATGAGTATCGCGAAGCCATCGAAACCCACGACAACACCTCCGGCGCTGTCTCGCTGGCGAGCGATTATCTGAAGCAGCCGTATGCATCACCGGCCGGGGTCGCGCGTTAGGCCGCTCAGGCCGGTGCGCCTATTTTTTCTCTTCCAGGGCGGCAAGAACATCTGCGAAGGTAGGCTGAACCTTCAACATGTACTCGCGCACACGGGTTCGTTCGTCGGGCGGCAACGAGGGCAGCACCACCAGCAGGCGACGCAGCGTGGTAGCGATATCGTCGGCGTAATTCATCATGCGGATGGCTTCTCCAGTAAGGGGCATCGGTTCTCCTAGCAAAGGGTGGATGGTTTTATTGTAAGCCGTGCTCACGGTGCGGTGCGGACTGAAACTTGAGTGGAGAAGGAGTCAACATCCCATTCCATGGTGCGATATGATCGGGCCATGGGGACCGCCAAGTCATATCCTACGTAGACTCGCCGGAGGCATTGGCAATGGGTTCTGTTAGCGATTCTTCAGTGGGTAGACTCGCAGGATCGACCCAGCCATCGCGATCGGTCACCTCCGTTAAAGCCGCCAGTTTTTCGGTGATCCACGGCTGCAAGGCATCCTGGCGATAACGCCAGCCCCAATTGCCGTCTGGTTGTGCCGGAGTGTTCATGCGCGCGTCTCGATCCAGTTGCAACACATCCTGCATAGGGAACAGGCAAAGCCGGGCGACCGACGCGGCAGCACTGCGCATCATGGCCCACACAATTCCGTCATCCCCAGGATGAATGTAGGCCGCAATGGCGGCGCGCTCCGTTTCGTTGGTCTGGTGCCACCAACCCAGCGTAGTGTTGTTGTCATGCGTGCCGGTATAGATGACCATGTTTTCTTCGCAGCGATGAGGCAGATGCAGGTGGGCCCCGCGGTCGCTGAAACCAAATTGCATCACTCTCATGCCCGGCATACCAAAAGCCTTTCGCATGCGTTCCACCTCCGGAGTAATGACGCCCAGATCTTCCGCAATCAGCGGCAGGTCCCCGAGTTCCTTATACAGATGCGAAAAAAGTTCGGTACCCAGCGCCTTCATCCAGCGGCCGCGAATGGCCGTCTGATCTTCTGCCGGAATGGCCCAATAGGATTCAAAGCCGCGGAAATGATCGAGCCGCAAGAGGTCGCAGAGCGCCAGCGCGCGGCGGAAACGCGCCACCCACCAATCGAAATTCGTGCTGGCCAGCACGTCCCATCGATAAAGAGGATTGCCCCATCGTTGCCCTGTAGGGCTGAAGTAGTCCGGTGGAACTCCTGCCACATGGAGAGAATTCTTGTTCTCGTCCAGCTCAAAAATTTCCGGCCGAGTCCAGACGGCGGCGCTGTCGTAGTTGACAAAGATTGCCATGTCGCCGATGAAGTGAATCTTACGCTCGGCACAGTATGAACGCAGCTGCATCCATTGTTCCTGAAAGAAAAACTGGATGACTTTCTGTACGTTTCGCTCGTGCTCATGGTCGGCACGAAACTTCTTCATCGCCTCCGGATCGCGATGGACATAATCGGCCGGCCACGCAGACCAAATGGAACCGTTAAACTTGGCGCGAAGGATGGTGAAGCTGGCATAGCCTTCCAGCCAGTGCTGATTGTCGGCACAGAAACAATCAAATCGGTCGCGAGCCTCCTTCGATGCCCGGTCAAGAAAGTTCGCAGCCGCCTGCTCCAGCAACGGACCTTTGCAGACGGAGGCCTGCTCGAAGTCCGCGTGACCCTCGGCACTGGGAAGGCAGCCCAGGCAATCGTCCGGGAGCCAGCCGTCTTCGACCAGCTTTTCCATACTGATGAACAAAGGATTCCCCGCGAATGCGGACAGCGCGGAGTAGGGAGAATTGCCGAAACCGGTGGGGCTGAGCGGCAACACCTGCCAATATTGTTGCTTGGCAGCAGCAAGGAAATCTGCGAACGCGTAGGCGGCAGGTCCCAGATCACCGATGCCGCCGCGGGAAGGCAGAGAAGACAGGTGTAGAAGGACGCCGGAAGCGCGTTCGGTAAGCATTGCTTCTCCGTGTTAAGACGTCGAAAGGCCGACAATGCCTTCTCGAAAACTCGCCTACCTATAAGACGTACCGGCAGGGAAATCCACACCTCTCATTCCGCAAAAATTTCCTGCGGGATGCGAGGAACTAGATGCCCGACTGGGTTCCGGCTAGCGCCTTCTTGTTGTAATGGATCAAGCCATGCTGAATAAAGCGCTCTTCTAACGAACTAGCAAAGACAGCGAACGCGGTTTCGCGGCGCTGCTGCACCAACCTGTCGCGGGTCGAATCCATGTTCTGCTGGATCTGGGCTTCGGTCGGCGCCTGCTTATCGAGAAGCTTCATCACGACGCCGGTCCGCTCGGTGTAAATCGGTCCGCTGATCTGCCCAGGCTGCAGCGTAAAGGCGACGGCTCCCTGGGTGGACATGTCCCCAAGCTGAGGAACCTGGCCGCTGCCGTCCACCAAGTCGCTGGTTAGCAAGGTCGCACCCACTTCTTTGGCTGCCTTGTCCAGGCCTTCTTCATGCGCCTTGATGGCCAATTGTTGCGTGCGGCTATGCAGCAAGGACGCGATTTGCTGGTCGCGGAAATCTTCCAGGATGTGCGCCTTGAACGCATCGAACGTGGGCGCATGCGCGGGCGTAACGTTCAGCACTTGATAAACCGCATATCCTTCTCCGGTAGAGGCACTCTGCGGAGCGGCGCCGGGCTTGGTCGCAAACGCGCCTTTCAGCAACTGCGTGCCATCTGCCAGGCCGGGAACCACACCGCTCTGCTGCAACGGGCCAGTGGTGACTACTTGCAGATGATTCTCCTCCGCCATCTTTTGCAACCCAATTTGCGCCGCTTGCGCTTGCAGTTTAGCCGCATACTCCTGGGCTGCCTTGGCCTGTGCCTGCTGGGTCAGGTTCGCCAGAATTAAATCGTGGACATCATCGATAGGCTTCAGATGGGCTGGCTGTTTTGCTTCCACCTGCAAAATGTGAAAGCCGAATTGTGTGCGGATCACTGACGACAGCTGACCCGGCTGCAGCGAGAAAGCGGCCTGATCGAACGCCGGCACCGTGGCGCCGTGCTCGATGAATCCCAGTTCCCCGCCCTGCGCTTTGCTGCCTGGATCGTCAGAATACTTCTTCGCGAGGTCGGCGAAATTGGCGCCAGCTTTCAACTGCTTCAGAATTCCTTCCGCCTTTGCCTTGGCAGCCGCAACCGTCTGCGCGTTGGCGCCCGTGGGAACCTTAATCAGAATGTGCCGCACCTTTACTTCTTCCGGCACCTGAAACTGTTGATGATGTTCGTTGTAATACTCCTGCACATCGGCGCCGCTGACCTGGGGCACTCCGCCGGGAACCTGATTCAGAGAAAACGCAACATACTGTACTTTGCGCGTCTCAGGGATCGCTTCGCGATAACGAGCCGCATTCTGCTGAAAGAAGGTCTTCAACTCGGCATCCGACGGCGTGATCTGCTTGCGTAACTCAGCGTCCGAAAGCACGGCATATTGAAACTTCACCTTGGTCGCCTGCTTCAGATACTCGGCGCGAACTGCCGAGTTCGGCACCGTCAACCCGCCGGTAATATATGCCTCCAGGCGGTTGATCAGGATTTCTTCCTTCAACTGCTGCTCGAATTCCGTGCGAGACATGTTGAAGTTGTTCTGGACGAAATCGTCATAACGATCTTCGCCAATGAACTTGCCTCCCGGGAAAAGCACGGGAGCAAACGGACCGTGCATCAATTCGTTCTGCACGTCGGTGTCGGTCACGGTCAAACCCATGCGTCCGGCTTCCTGCACCAGCACGGCGCGCTCCACCAGGGCCTGTCCCGCGCGCTGCATCAGAAACGGCAATACGAAATCGGGATAGTGATTCTGCTGCTGCATGCGCTGCGCAACTTGCTGCACCTGCGTTATGTGCACATCGGTGGAGTCGCCGAGCATGCGTCCGAAGATGCTGTCACTATGGACGATGGCATACGTGTCGCCGGTGGAGGCGGCGTCTTGAAAGATGCCGGGAACAAGCGTGATTACCATCAAAATGGCTGTGATGGAAATGAGCGCGATAAAAATGCCCTTGACCAAGCGGCTGTCTTGCTGAAGAAAACGAATCATGAGCGGACAACGACCTTACACCCGGAGCCAGGCTCCAGACGGGATTGACTCAGTCCCTGAATTCACGGGGGACATGGTACTTCCAGTATAAATGCAGAGCCGCTTCCCATGAAGGAAGCGGCGCGCGAACTGCATGACATGAAACTGACTCAATACGGGTACCCACCTGGAGGCGCACCCGGCGGCGGATAGTAGACCGGTCGAGGAGGAGGATAATATCCCGGCGGTGGTGGATAGCCTCTCCCGTACCCGGGATGGCCATACGCCGATGGAGGAACACGCGAAGCCAGCTGTTGAATCTCCCCGTAGGTCGGAACATGCACCGTGACTGGCGCGCTGATGTAGAAGGTCAGCACCGACTCCGGCGGAATGTAGAGCTGCGGACCGGAAGACAAAGACGATAGTCCTGCGCCGCCCAGGCCGCCGAGCAAACCACCCAGCAACGCAGTGGGTCCTCCGCCGACCGCCCCGCCGATAATGGCTCCAGCCGCCGCGCTACCGCCGATATTTGCTGCGGATTGACCACCCTTACCCGGTCCACCGCGCACCCAGACCTGGCTGGTCAGCGGATACATCGTGCTTGAGACGTTCACGCCGGTCAGCTGCAGTGCCAGGTGCGGGCGTCCCTTCAGCTTTCCTGGGCCGCGAGCATCCACGACGGTTCCGATGATGTCAGCTCCGCGCGGAATGGCAATCACCCCGTTCGGCATGACAATGTTCTGCACCAGAATGCCGTGGAATGGCGTTCCGATCTTCGTGTGCTTGCTGTCGATGGGCTGCATCACCATCACATACGCAGGCGTTCCCGGCTCGACCGTCACCATGCCCGTAGGCTGATGTGCGCCGTAATTCTCTGCCGGAGGCGGAGGCGGCTCATTCTCATTCTGTCCATATCCTGCCGGAGGCGCAGGCTCATTCTCGTTCGGTTCGTATCCTGCCTGAGGTGGCGGAGGCGGTCCCTGCGCGTCGCCCGGATGGACGGTGTTTGGACTTTCACCATTCTGGCCGGAGAATCCAGGAGCAGCCGCGGGCGCAGCGCCAATGGTGATCTTGTCGTCGACATTCTGCACGCCGGCGACGGACTTCACCATATTTTCCGCTTCCGTGCGCAACTCCTGCGTGGGGACGGTTCCGGTCAACGTAGCCGTGCCATTGTGCACCCAGATGCCTAAGTTCAACGGGCGCAGGGTGTTGTTGGCCATTAATTTTGTATTGATGTCCTCGGCAATGGCGCTGTCGGGCCGCTGGTTCGGGTTCGCGGGGGTGGAGGCTGACGCGGTCGACGACGCAGGTTCGGATGATGGGGCCGTCTGGGCCGAGGCGGCCACGCACAAACAAGCTGCCGCAGACAACACGGCGCCGATCGCCAGCCGGTGACGCAAGCCGCCCATCCGGGGACGATACAAGGGGGACGAATCAGAGTTCTTCGCGGTCACAAAGCTCTCCTCATGCGAGAGATATCTCTATTGTATGCAGACGCCATCGCCGCAAAAAAGTTGCTCGAAAATCGATGGGTACCCGGAAGCTCCCCGAACAACGCGCTATTCACACCTTAAGAGGCGGTCGTCCTAATCTCACCATGATCCCATCCCATTTTTGCTGTATCCATAAGAGAACAACGTAGAGCCAGCCGTGGTTTTTGAGAACGATTTTATACAGCTCAGATTCAGCCGATGCTGCGGTGTTCGATATCCCGGCTGTGGAGTGCACGGCGACCACATCGTCAAATATCCGGACCTTCGCTCCCCTCATAACGACACGCTGATTCAGATCAAAATCCGCATAGACTTTATACCGCGTATCGTAAAGAGGCAGACTCGCTCTGCGATAAAACGTTCCTTGATGATGGAACGTGTTCCTTACCTTGAGCCTGCCGTCATTGGAGGGGCAAAAATTTCGTTCGCCATCGATCGAGACTCGGAACGTGGCGATGTCTACCTGCTCTTTAAGGCACGCCGCCAGTGTTTCGCTCGGAATAGACCTTAAGGCGTCACCCGCATTGAGGTGTAAAACGTATTCGCCGCGGGCAGCGGCAATTCCCTTGTTCATCGCGTCATAAATTCCGGAATCGGGCTCGCTCAGCCAGTAGTCGATTTTGTCGTCCCACTCTCGCAAAACTTCAACCGTGCCGTCGTCCGAGCCGCCATCGATCACAATCAGTTCGAACTCGCGCGGATCGAATGCAGAGATATTTTTCAGAAGTCGAATGCACTCCTCCCTGTCTCGAAACAGGACCGCGATGATGGAAACTAGCGGCGGTTCCGCGCGGTGCTCTCCCCGAACGCGGTGACCACCCTCCAAACGCTGAATTGTGTCCCGCTCCATTCTACGACTCTCTTGGGAATCGACTGAATCCCCCAATAGCTATGGCAAAGGAGTGCCGCTGATTGCTTCATAGTCAACCGGCATTAGAGAGGGCCTGCGCAAGAGCCGATTGATGACAATTGATGTATACCCTCCCAACGCCAGGCGGAACTTGCGCGCGCTCACGGGCTGACGGGTAAACAAGTGGAAACCATTAAGCGACAGAACGTGTCGATCAAAATGCCGGGCGAGTTCGCGCAATGCGGCAGGAGTATAAAACGAAATGTGTTGGCCGCCCCGGCAAGCGTAATACCACCAGTTCGGTGGGGTCGGCGCCGGCTCAGGCACTAACGAAGTTGTTGTTAGGACGTTGTCGGACAAAGCAAAGGCCTGCGAAATATCTTCCAAAGGGTGCGGCATGTGTTCCAGCACTTCAAATGTAGTAACCAGATCATAGCGAGTGTTCGGCTTGCTTTCGAATGTACGCGCGTGAATGTTCTTGGCATATAAATCTTGCCAAAAGAAATTGAAGCCCCGATCCCGCATCAGTCGAACGAAGGTGCCGTGGCCTCCGCCGTAATCCAGAAATTTCCCGCCGGACGGAAACAGCATCAATATGATTGCCGAAGTCGAAGCTGCAAATTGCAGGTTTCTCTGCATGACCCCCACGTCGAATGCAACCAACGCTTCGCTGTACGCTTCGGAAAGCCAGTGGGGTTCCTCGGTCTGAATAAACCCGCATTTTGGGCAACGAAAATACTGAACCTGATACTTGTCCAGCAGAAGCGCTTGTCCAAAATGCACCGACTCGGTTTGACAGATTTTGCAACGCATAATTGATAGGTTACAGCACGCTATTCTGGGGCACGTTCACCGCCTGGATTAGTTGGTCAATGGCGCGGAGGACCTGGTCGACACTGACTTGCTGAATGCAGTGCGCTTCATCCAATTCGCAGGTCTGGACGCATGGCGCGAGCGGTTCCGCGGGGCGCACGATGGATACATGAGGACCGCAAGGACGAAATCGCGCTGGCGAGTTCGGGTGTTCCAGGTTGCAGGACAATGGAAACGGGCTGATAACAACGGTAGGCACGCCGAGAGCACCCGCAATGTGTGCTGGGCCAGAATCATTGCCGATAAAAAGGACAGCATTCGCAGTCAGCGCGACCAGCTGCATCAAAGTCGTCTTCCCTGCGAGCGAAATCGTACGAACAGGACTTTGTCGCGCCAATTGTTCGCACAGCCTCGCTTCGTCAGGACCTCCAATGAGCAAGAATGTGAGTTCTTCCCGCTGCTGTAGCCGCTCCATTAGTGTTGCAAGGTTTTGGATGGGCCAGACGCGTCGCGGGTTGGTAGCGCCTGAGGAGATCACGACGTACTTCGTTGAAGGCAGTCCCAGCTCCTTCCAAGAGGCACCGTTCATCTCCGCGGTCGCCATCTCCTTCAGCGTTTTGATCGGCCGCGAAACCACATCCGAATCCTCGACAGTGTCTTCCTTGAGTCCCGTTCGGCTCAGCAATTTCAAATCGCGAACGGCTTCCTGTTCGTGATGCCCGCCCTTCGCCACGTGAGTCAACAGCCAATCCAGTGCTGGGTTTCTCCCGTCGACACTGGCGGAATAGCCGCATCGTATTTTGGCACCCGAAAGGTAAACGAGGTAATTTCCGTAGCAAGCGTCCTCCCCCCAGCGCGGCGTAATGGCAAGATCGTAATGCTGAGCGATCACCTCGTTTCGATACAGCTTAAAAATTTCGATCACACGCAGATAACCCGTGAGTTCACGAATCCTAGCCTCTCTCAGGGTATATCGGTAGACATGCTCGACGAACGGGATCGCTGAAACAAAATCTGCGGTCCTCTCGTTCACCACCGCATCGATCGTCGCCGCGGGCCATCGCGCGTGGATGGCTTCCAGCATCGGTAGAGCCAGGACAAGATCGCCGAGGTTGCCGTACGGATAGGAAATAAGGATGCGACGCACCGGCCCACCGGCTTTGTGACGGGGCCGGCGCAGGATTCCAAGCGCGTGCAACAAGGGCATGACGGCGATAAATGCCGTTGGAGACGCAGGCAAATACAACGCTCGCTGAATGGCTTGTTTCAGCGCGGGCGGCAAGCGGCGAGTCACGGCTCGAATCACGTTCGTTGGTTTCCCGATCAAACAGTCACCTTTCTGCCAGCTCCCGTGCTTCCTACTCAGTTCCCTGTGGCGTCACTAGCAACCGCATCGAAGGAAACGGGCACGGCTGTTGCTTCCATCTTGCGAAGTAGGCGCGGTAGGTACCACAGATATGGCAGCACCGCGAACAAGACGTACGTGACGACTGTTGCCCAGGGAACGCCGGCGATGCCGTAGAGACGGGTGAATAGAATTTTCAGCAGAAGACAGCTGACTCCGACGATACATGCAATGATCACCTGAGCCTTCATAATGCCAGCCCCGTTCAGAAACATGGCCAGCGTGTTGCCGCAGTTATTTAAAATGGCCCAGACAGCCAAACCCAGCATCAGAAGGAACGAAGGATGAATGCTGGGGCCGACCCACCAGAGAAGCAACTTATTCGAGAACAAGAGCAGGAGACCCGAAACGAGGGTGGTGAACGCGAACACGCCCAGCATGGTGCGCAAGAGAGTGAGCCGAACCCAACGCACATCCCCACGAGAGACGGCCTCTCCGTAGGCGGGCCATAGGGGCATCATCAACATGGTGACGACGGTTGCGATGACTGCGAACATGCGCTGCGGGATGGAAAAGACGGTGACATCCGCAACACCGAGAATGCGGGCGATAATGAAATTGTCCGCAGAGTAGGCAAGCACGCCCATTAACTGGAGGACAAAGAACAATCCACCCAGGCTGGCAATCTTGTGAATCACCGTGCGAGATACTAGGCTCCACTTTGGCAGCAAATCTCGGCGGCTGATGCCGAAGAAGAAGCCGGCGTTCATCCAGGTTCCGAGCACGGGCGCCCCAGCAAAAGCCACAACCAGGGCTGTCAGGCTGAGGCGGAAATGAACAACAGCCAAAATTCCTACGAGGATGAGAATGCTGGAGAATATCTCCCAGAAATTCGTCAGAAATCCCTGCTGCAGGCCGAGCTGGGCGCGCTGCACGACATCCAACGGGACATTTAGCGCGAAGCAGACCATGAACACCAGCATGGCCGGTCCGGCTTCGGCGCGGGCCGTTGCTGTCGTGGCGCGAAACACATTTCCCCAGTCGACAAATCGGTAGATTGCCAGGAAGGTGATTAAGATAGCTGCACCGATGCACGTCAAGACAGCAATTCCGCTGGAGATGGCCTGTCGGATGCCGTTCCAATCATCTTTCCCGAAGGCCGTTGAGACGGTATTGAGAACGCCGTTTCCGATCCCAAAATCCGCGAAGCCAGCCATCGCCAAGACGGAACTGATGGTCATCCAAAGGCCAAAACGCTCGTTGCCGAGATAGTGCAGCGTCAAAGGAATCGTGATCAAGGTAACGCCGATGCGTACGGCGCGAGAGATTCCGGAGGTAATTCCAGTAACGGCGGCGCGTCGATGTCGAGCCGCAGAGCGGTGCGCCGGATCGGAACTGGACATCGCGGTCGATTGCAGGTCTTTCCGCGTTTCCCGCAAAATGGCGATGACATTCATTGAAACCAGACTCCGAGGATAGTGAATCTCATAGGATGCGAGGAATCGAATTTGCGCCGTCGTGCGATGACGGACAGGAGTGCTCGACGAGTATCGTCATAGTCTACGGGAGGGGCTTTCACTCGCGGTAGTTTGCGGGTGTAAGCGGAATGTCGGAGAGCCTCTTGAAGTCTTCATCAGGTAGCTCGAGGGCTGCGGCGGCGACGTTTTCTTCCAGGTGAGCTACGGAAGAAGTTCCTGGAATGGGCGCGATGACGGGGGAACGGCGCAGCAGCCAGGCGAGCGCGACCTGCAGCGGAGTCGCACCCAACTTTTTCGCGACTTCTTCCAGAATTTGATTGGCCTGGCGGTTCTGACCCAGCGGGGCCCACGGTACGAAGGTAATTCCATGCTGCTCGCAGTGATCGAGAAGGTAGTCCCATTCGCGGTCGGCAAAACCATAGCGATTTTGCACGGCAACGATCGGCACAATCTTTTGGGCACGATGCAAGTGCTCCAAAGTAACGTTGGAGAGCGCAACGTGGCGGATCTTGCCCTGCTCGCGGAGTTGGGCCAAGGCGCCGACCGAAGCGTCGAACGAAACCGCGGCGTCTGGAATGTGCAGATAATACACGTCGATGTGGTCGAGACGGAGGCGTTCCAAACTGCCTTCGACGGCATCCTGCAGGTGCTTTGGACCGGCATTATGGATCCACTGGCCGGGCCCAACACGCTCCCACCCGCCCTTGGTGGCCACCACCACACCCTTTGGATATGGCGATAAAGCCTCTGCAATCAACTCTTCAGAAACTCCGGGCCCATAAGAATCGGCGGTGTCGATGAAGTTGACCCCCAGTTCGACGGCGCGGCGCACGGTGGCCATGGCGGCGTTGCGGTCTTCAGGAGGTCCCCAGATCCCTTTTCCGGTCAATCGCATAGCGCCGAACCCGAGTCGGTTGACGGAAAGATCCCCTAATTGCACGGTCCCGGCAGCGGCGGCTGAGATGCTTTCTGCTTTCTGTGTCATGCGATCCGAACTCCTTTGTCTGGTTGACATTGTGTCTTGAACTGCTATACTCAACGAACCTTTTAACTTAACCCGAACTCTTGTTCAACGGACCTTCAAATCCCCCATGCGAAGCCGTACGATCGAGTTATTTTTTGTCGCGCTTGTTTTGATGCCGTTCTTGCTTGTGTCCCCTGCCTGGGCTACACAAAAGCAACGGACCATCATTATTGCACTCGACCAGTCAGGCAGTATGCTGCGAAGCGACCCTGGCAGACTTCGAGTGGAAGCCGCAGGCCTGTTGGCCGCCACAGAAAATCCAAGTGACCAAGTCGGTGTGATTGCGTTTGGCGACAGCGCCCGTTGGCTGCAGAAGCCAATCGAACGCAACCGGTTCGACTTTTCCTTGCTGGACAAGATTGGGTCTTCAGATGCCCACACGTCCTTCGCGCCGGTTCTTCGCTCGGTGGAAGACTTTCTGGTGGGGCAGCCTGCCTCGTTCTTTCAGGATAACGACATTTCCCTGGTGCTGCTGACAGATGGTCGCAGCGATCCGGCGAATCACCTTGCCGATGAGGATCGTTCGCAAGCTTTATCCATCGCGAGCCAGAACGCCTGGCGACTGAAGGTCTACACGATTGGCCTGGGAAATGACCTTGACCTGGACTTTCTCGATCGCCTGGCACGCACGTCGAATGGATTCTCCATTCAGGCGGCGTCAGCATCCGATCTTCCAGAAGCATTTCTTCGCGTCGCGGCACGCACGGCGGCACTGCCGGTATATATCCGCACCTCGTCTGCACAAAATCTGTCCTGGACAGGAAGGCCCGACCGAGTCGTTGTCGTATTTACCGGCGAGCACGCGGATTCTCTGCAGCTGCAGGGACACATGCTCTATCGCTCCTCGCATGTAGCGGTGGCCGAGGAAGACGCGGGCGCCGGGAAGGCAAATCTTTCGTGGTCCGGTCATGGCCTCGCATTTCTGTGCGTTCAGGAACCGCTGCGGTTGTCGGCGGATGGAGAATTCCCTTCCGGGTTGTTAACAGATGCGCCGCGCCCGATCACGCTATCCCTTACCAGTTCTCATGGACCGGTAAAGAGCGCATTCTTTTTGCAAAGTGCGAATGCCCATCTGGAACTGGCTGGTCGAGATAATGAAATTGTTCCACTGAGCCAGCAGGCCGATCCCAGCCGATTTGCAGGCGAGTTGCAAGCTCGCAGCGCTGGAGCTTTCCGCGCGCGGGCGTATTTGGATTCTCCATACGGCGAGGTGGAGACGTACCTTGGAGACCTGACGGCGGTAGTGATGCCGGTTGCAATTCCGCAACAAGTGTCGGCCGGAGTCTTCGATCCATTGCCGCGGGATTGGTTTCAGAAGAAGCTCGCTATCCGATCACTCCTGCCGGTGGGTGCGGTGAATCTTCAGTTCGCGCCACGGGCGTTGGCAGATGGGCCAGCAGATCGTATGCCGGACAGCCTGCAAGTTTCGCCGGGACAAAGTTCGAAATTGAAGATGATGCTGGAAGGCGACCCGGGGCAGGTGCATGTCATTGACTACATCGCAACGTGGAATGACGGCACGGCAGAAGTCACTCGTCGCGGCGCGCTGCGCGTGGTCACTCGGCAGATGACAGTGGGCGAGTTGATTCGAAATAAATGGCCGTGGGCGGTAGCGATGTTGTTGTTTCTGTGCGCAGTCGGTACCGCCGTCTGGAGCTTCTGGCCCCGCCCGTTACAGGCCGATTTAATTGTGCGTCAAAATGGCACTCAGGTTTTACGGTTGCGGCTGCCCGCGCAACTGCGTACGCGTATGCTGCATGTTTCCGAAGGGCAGGTCGGCAACAGCGCCGGAACCAGCCGCGCTGTGATTGCCGGTCCTCAATCGCGAGAACTACTTTCGCTACAAAGTACGCGCAGACGTGGTAGATGGACGATCGTGGCTCGTCCACGCGCAGCCCATGCCCCTGCGCCCCAGGTCCAAAAGTCGGCAGAGATCGACCTACGGTCCATCCACGTTCCCGTCTTTGCAACGGAAGACGGGACCATACAGATTAACGTGCTCCATAGCTAGATCAACGAACAGAAGGTGCGCCATGCTTCACCGTACACTGCTCATCGGCCTCGGTGGAACCGGAATAGACTTGCTGAGGAAATTTAAGACTCACTACGGCAAGTATTACGACAAGGAACAGAAGTACATTCAGATCCTGGGAATCGACACCACCAACCAGCGAACTGATAGTTCTGATCCGTTCCTTGAGAACCACGAATTCCTGCATCTCGGGAATCCGGTCATCACTTCGGCCAACGTGATGCAGTTTCGCAAGCGGAACCAGTTTCGCTGGCTTCCCGACGATCTCCCTGCGTTTTCTGTTGCCACAGGCGCGGGTATGAGGCGATTGGTGGGTCACGTCGCGTATTTCTGGCGCGGTCAGGATATCGCAGCGCACATTGAACGCGCCATGCACACGCTGAACCACGCGGAAGTCAGCGGTGAGTTTGCCAATGTAGTGGACGGAGCCCAGACCCGCGTCTTCATCATTAGTTCAGTGTGCGGCGGCACTGGCACAGGCATGTTTTTGGATATCGCATTTCTGGTGAATCATCTGTTCACCCGCCACAACTACGAGACAGTCCGATTCGGCATGTTGTTTCTCCCGTCGACCTTTCGCCAGCTGGGCCAGAGCGCGCAATACGCGACCCTGGAAGCAAACGGATATGCGGCATTGCAGGAATTGAACTACTACATGGCCGATTCGTTCTCGCAAACGACTCTCGCCTCGCCGGCCGACCAGGTGTCGGGAGAAATTCCCATTTGCCCCAGTCCGTTCGATATGTGTTTCATGCTGGGTGGCACGGATGAAATTGGCAGACAGTTGTCTTCGTCAGAGGATCTATACCAGCGAACTGCGGAATTCCTTTTTTCAGCGGTCGCAATTCCTCAGATTCAAGAGCACATCGTCGACTACCACGTCACCAATGCGCGCCTCAGCTACGCGTCCTTTGGATCATTCTCCATCCCGCTACCGAAAGCGCGCTACGTCGAAAAATATGTGCTGCACATTGGTCGCGAATTGCTGGAAGATATCTTCGCGCCGATTCAATCGGGCTATGATGCGCGCGCCAAAGATATACTGAGCGGCACCCGCATTTCTGAGCTGCGCAATCTTGAATCGCTGGCAGCGCTGCGCCAGATTGAAAGCCTGATGCATACGGAAGTGTTTCTCCACGGCGAAGGCGGAGGTCAGCGGCAAACGACCGACAATATCACCAAGGAATACGAAATCTGGATGAACATTCGGCCACGCGTGGTGCAGCAAGCGACTGCCGAAATCAACTCCATCGTCGATTCCATCGAGCGGGAAATTCTAGGCGAACGCAAGCGGCAGACTGCACTCGATCGAGGAGTCCTGTCCAGCCAGTTCGAGATCTGCAAAACGGTTTTGATCCAGCTGCAGCAGGTGCTCGACACAGTTGCGGTGGTGCCCGCGACGTTGACGGAAGCTGAAGTCTTGAAGACCTACCGCGAAGAACGGTTCCTCGGAGGCAAGTCGGCCAGCGAGCGAATGGCTGGATTTCGCGAAGAACTTCCGCAGGCAGCGCAGTCGCAAATTGCCAGCGAGCTTCGCGGTCAGATACGTGCCTTGGTCGGCAAGCTGCGCGCACGCTTCAGTGACGAAGCAACCGCACTGGGAGCGCTCATTGCGAATTCGGAATTTATTACGAAGGAACTTCAAGGCAAAGCGGAGCAATTTCTTTCGAACCGCCGTGCTACGTCGCGAACTGTGAACTTTTCCAACACAGGCATTGGCACAGCCAATATCCCTAACGACCAGTTCCAGCTCGACCGGGTGGGTTTGCTGCAGCGGTATCGCGCGAAATTTTCGCTTCAGGACGTGGTGGATGACTCCTGGAAATTTCAAGGCGACAACTATATCGACAAGCTCTATCAGGAGACATCGCAATACGTCTCCGAACAAATTACCCGCTCGCAATTACTGGATGACGGACTGTTGCATAACGGCATGATGCAGGCATGGGCAAATCTAAATCTTCAAAACGGCCCGCGCCGGCACCAGGCCACCACCAACAACCTGTTCGCACCACGTGATCCGGAGCTGCGCAAGCAATTGCAGCAGGTTTTCGACGAGTGGAAGGGATCGGAATCTTCGCCGCTATGCAACATCAGCGATTCTGTGGATGACTCGGTGCTGTCTTTCATGCGCGTCATTGGGCGCTTTGGGCTGGCGGACATCCATGAAGTCCAACTGATGAGGCAAGCGTACGAAGCCAAGAGAAAAGATCCCGTTGAAAAAATGTTTCTCGATCTTCCGACGCACAAGCGGCGCAGTATTGCCGGCGATGATGAGACCGAGGAGCAGTGCAAGTGGTTTGGACTGGCGACCATCCTTGGCCTGCTGCGCGACTTCGGGCAAGATCTGGAATTCAACGGTAAGCCGCTGCGGACGCAGATTGCCGATCCCGTGGAGCGTCACCTGCATGCTCGCATGCGAATGATCGATCCTGACTTTCAGGAGATTATCGAGAGAAAGCGCGACAAAATGATTTTGGAACTGGGAGGAAACCAGGGCTGGGCGCAATACATTCACGATCAGGTGGAACGTTTCTACCCACGTAACGAATTTCGCGATCTTGGAGAATACGAACGGCAGTTATCCGAGGTGCGCGTGGAAATGATGTCCTATCTACGATCGCTGGGCGTGCCGCAATATATGCGGGCTGGAGAATAAAATTGATCCTACAGCCTACATTAGTGCTGCTCTGCGGTTCAGGAGCGGAGCAATTGAAAGAGCAGGTCGTCCGCTGGATCAGCGCAGACGAGCGCCGCGCCTTCTACTTCGCGCATATCAATGAAGCGGAGGAGATGCAGCATACCATTCCCGTCGCTGTACATGAGCTGCGTTCAGCGAAGTTACTTTCGGAATTGATTCGCGGCGGGTACGTGCCGAAGAATTATCGACTACAGGAATTCCGCACGCTAATCGTCTGCCTGTCGGAGGACCAGGACTGGATTCGTACCGCGCGCCGTCAGCTGGAAGTTTCGCTTGAGGCCACGCCATTTTTAAATCGCATCTTCTGGGTTGTGCTGTTGGAGCAGCAGAAGATTGAGAACCTGCAAGACGCGCAGCAAAAGTTGTTTGCCGATTTTGGCGGGAACGAATCGATCACGCTATTCCACGTGCTTCCCTTCTGGCGCGGCAGCAATCTGGAGCCTGAAGATACTTCCGCAATCCTGGAGCGGCTCACGGTTCTACTGCTGAAGTCGGATACAGAAGCGTCGTTGCCGATGATTTCAGAGATCGCTCAGAATCGAAGCGGCTGGGCGATTGGAATTGAGGCGTACCGGTTGAAGGGACACTCTGAAGCCGGCAAGTGTGCGTTGTTTCTAGCCGCGCGAGAACTGATTGCGCAATGTTTTACGGGCCAACCGCTCAGCGGTCCAACACTGGCCAATCTTGTGCGGGAAAAAATCCCCGACTTCGACAGCCAGGCGGATCTGGATCCCTTTTCGCCAGAAGGACTGGAGTTAGTAGGGCGCTATGTTCGCGACTATGTTCCTGAATTGTTAGACGCCCTGGCATCGCACAGTCCGGATGTAGAAAGTTGGCTCGACTGCCTGAAGTATTTAAAGCGCGAAACCGCCAAGCCCAAGCGGCTTGGATTGCTGGCGCCCGGAGGCGCAACGCCGGACGGAAAACCGAAGCCAGCGTACTCCGGACTGAGTGTGCTGCTAATGACGGTTTCGGCGGCAGCCTGCTATCTACTGTTCAAGCCGGCTGCCGCACCTGCGGAGCAGATGCATCTGGCGCTGAGCGGGTCAGCAAAGGCGAAGCAGGAATTACCACATCATCCAATTTTTGCCGCCGCGCTGGAACGAATCCTGGCAGACATCCAGCCGCTTCGTTATCCAGAGTTGCTACAGGATGCGTTGCCGGCTCCTGAGGTGGAAACCACGATTCCAACAGATGCCGTCGAAACAGCCAAGGTGAACCGCACTCTTATCGACGCCGCGCGTGACTTGCTTTTGCAGCGGACATTCGCGTTGCCTTCTCTTCTGTCATTTCAATTTCTGACGGGAGAAATGGCGCCCGCGTCTGCCATGACCAAGGTGCTTTCCGCGCAACAGGAAATGGAAGAGAAGTTAGAAGGAGTGTTGATTGACCAGTGGCTGGCAAAAGTCCGCGAATCGCGGCACAGCAACGGCGTGGATGGAGACAGTGAATGGCTCGACTTCATGTTCGCGTCTCCGATTCCGAATCCGGTACACTTGGAGTGTGAAATTTCTGACCATCAGAACCAGCCGCAGCAGCCGGGATGGTTTCCGCAAAACTGGCTGCACTACATGCATGCCGTCGCGATTCGCTGAGAGGTTTTCATCTGCGCTTATTTGGAAACGACGCGATGACATTCGGATCGCATCTTGCCGGCCAGCGAGTCGGACGAAAAACTGACGGAGCGGCCTGCGGCATCCCACCAGATGTATTGCTTGGCAGCGTAACGGGCTCCGGAACCAGAAAAGATATTCGCAAACACCAGCGATTCGCCATTGACTGGAAGAATCGCCAGACTATTTCCAGCGCCATTCAGATATTCAACCGAAAACACACCGGTCGGAAGTCCCATTTTGACGCCCTGAGCATCGCATTCATACTGCACTGTGGCACGAGACATCACCTGCGAACCCTTTAAATGAAGGGTCACGTCGGTCGCGCTCGCCTTTGCACCCGCAAACAGAATCGCTATCGTAATCACACTCGTTTTTCCCACGATTGTCATCGAATCTTCCTTTCGAAATTCATCGTTTCACTGCTGCTGTTGCATCTGTTGAATCTCGAGCAAAGGCGAGGCTGGGGGCGGCGGCTCCTGCGCCTTTTCCACCATCACCGACCAATCTTCAGGCGTAGGCATATCGCGATCAAGGGCCGGTGCCTCATCGAACGATTCCACTTTCACCGCAACATATAATTCGCTGGCGGATCGGCCACGAAAGATCCCATGGGTCGGAGGAACATCCGCATAATCTCGACCGATGGCTGTACGAATGTGTCGCTCGCGCGCCAGGAGATTATTCGTTGGATCGAAACCGACCCAACCAAGATGCGGAAGGAAAGCCTCGACCCAGGCGTGGGTGGCGTCATTGGAGGAGCGGTCATGTTCGCGGGCACTCTGATACAAATATCCGCTGACGTAACGACACGGGATGCCAACATATCGCAGCAACGCGATCATGGTGTGGGCGAAATCCTGGCAGACACCTTCGCGAGATTCAATGGCTTCGTCGATCGGCGAGTCCACGCGCGTCGAACGCGGGACGTATTGAATATACTCAAACAAACTTTGATTCAGCTCGCGAACCAGCACGAGCGGATCGTCCCGCCGTGTCACATTCAACCTGGCAGCCAGCGCTTGCAGCATCGGCGTTGGCTTTGCAAACTCGCTGGGCAGCAGCATCTCCCAATAATCGCCATAACTGACCAGGGCATCCAGGTCCGCCCATGAGGAGGGCACGAGAGACTTGGGAAGCTCCGCCAGCGAATGCTGTTCAACCAGGGATTCCGCAATGATGACCAGCTGATTGTGTTCGGCGGGAATGTCGAAGTGTTGAATCTGGTTGCCAAGATGATCCCGGTAGGAAAACACGCGGCATCGCGGGCTGACCGACAGAGAAAATGAAAGGCAGCGCTGATTGGAGTCGGAGCGCGGATGCATTCGCGTTTCCATGACACTCTCGCTTACACAGTGCGAATAGACGAACTTGGTCAGATGGCGTACGGAATAAAATCTCATCGAGGTGACTCCCCTTCCGACTCGGGTGCTGCCGATTCATCGGTCACTCTACTGTGACAAGGCCACATGCACTTTGTAATGGATATAGTCCCGGTAGATGAGCGAATGAATATGACGACACTGATGCGAAATGTTATGAACGTAGGGGCCGACCCCCTGCGCCATCACTTCAGAAATCTCGCAGAAATTTAGCGACGCCTGCAAGCGGCCGGCCACACGACTCAGTTCTTCGGCAACCAGTCGCCCACTTCCCTCCTGCAACGCCATCAATGCCCATCGCAACTGGTCAATCGAGTAGCGTACCGAATGCGGAAACTCCTTATTGAGCAAAAGAAATTGAAGAATCTGCGGCTGGGTCAGGTCCGCTGTATACACGTTGCAATAGGACTCGAATGCGGTGCAGCATCGCAGGAGTCCAATCCATTCCAGAAACTGCTGGCTCCCCGCGCCTTCAGAAACACTCTCGGACGCATCCCAATCAAACACTCCAATTAAGGTTGCTATTGCCGTGGCGCGCTCAATGGCGCGGCCGATTTGAATAAAATGCCAGCCTTCGCCATGGCTCATGGAGGTATCCGTTGCGCCCTGAAATAAGTGAAGATCGTTCAGCGTTGACGCAGGAAATTCATCCAGCCGGTCGCCTTTCTCCGGCACTTCGTCGGTCACGCGATGGTACATGCGATTCAATTGCTGCCATTGTTCGGATGTGATTTCTTCGCGCACCTGGCGAGCATTCTCTCGGGCTGCGGCAATACATCCCGTGATAGACGCGCGACTCTCCCGATCGAAAGCAAGTGCGTGCGCGAGCGCATAAAAGTCGCCGTTCCACTCCAGGCCTTCCGGATTTCCAAGTGCCGCCAGAACACGCTTCCAACGCCCCTCCTCACTGGTACTGGAAGGATCGAGCGTCATGCTGAAATTTACATCGAGCATGCGCACCGTGTGCTCGGCACGTTCCAGATAGCGACTCATCCAGTAAAGACTGTCTGCCACTCGCGAGAGCATACGCCTCCGTGCGTCCATCAGGTTCGATTCAATTACGCGTGCAACACCCAGGTATCTTTGCTACCACCTCCTTGAGACGAATTCACAACCAGCGAACCTTTCCGCAGCGCCACACGCGTCAACCCGCCCGGGACGACCGTCACCTTGTCGCCATACAGAATGTAGGGCCGCAGGTCCACATGCCGCGGTTCGATGCTGGGATCGTCGACATCTCCCATCAAACAGGGGGATCGCGAAAAATTCAGCGTTGGCTGTGCAATGTAATTGCGTGGATTCGCCTCAATTCTGTCGCGGAATTCAGCCTGCTGCTCTTTTGTGCTGTGTGGACCGATCAGCATGCCGTAGCCGCCCGATTCGCCGACTGCCTTGACCACCAGGTTTTCGAGATTCGCAAATGCGTGCTGTCGCTGCGCAGAGTCCGTCATCAAAAAGGTTTCCACATTGGGGAGGATGGGATCTTCCTTCAGGTAGTAGCGGATTATTGCAGGCACGTAGGCGTAGAGCGCCTTGTCATCGGCGAGCCCTGTGCCAAAGGCATTCGCCAGGGTGACATTTCCTGCTCGATAGGCGTTGAAGAGACCCGCCACGCCCAAGATGGAATCAGCACGAAACGCTAACGGATCGATGAAGTCATCATCGACGCGGCGATAGATGACGTCGACCCGCTTTAACCCTGCCGTCGTACGCATGTACACGATGTTGTCGTGAATGACGAGGTCGCGACCTTCCACCAGTTCGATGCCCATCTGACGAGCCAGGTAAGTATGTTCGAAATAGGCGGAGTTGTAAACGCCTGGGGTCAGCAGCACGATCGTCGGTTCCGGTCGGCCTTCCGGAGCGAGCGAGCGGAGCGCGCTGAGCAACACTTGGGGATAATGTTCGATCGGCCGCACTCCATAGCTGCGGAAGGTCTGCGGGAATGCGCGTTTCATGACGCGACGACTGGTGAGCATGTAGCTGACGCCGCTGGGAACTCGCAAATTGTCTTCCAGCACAACGAAGTTGCCATCGTTCAGGCGCAGCAAGTCGGTGCCTGTAACCGCGATGTAGACATTGCGCGGCACCTGCAGTCCGCGCATTTCGCGACGAAAGTGCGGACAGCTATAAACAATTTCGCGCGGGACAAAACCGTCGCGCAGAATTTTTCCATCGTTGTATACGTCTCCAAGAAACAGGTTCAGCGCAGTAATGCGCTGAATCAGGCCGCGCTCGATGCGATCCCATTCCGCGCCGGTGATGATGCGCGGCAGCATGTCATAGGGAAAGATGCGCTCGGTGCCTTCCTGATTTCCATACACCGTGAAGGTGATGCCCTGGGTGCGAAAAGAAATGTCGGCAGAATGCTTGCGTCGCGCCAGTTCCTCTTCCGGCAGGCTGCTGAATGTGTCGAGCAGGAGCCGATAGTGCGGACGAACTTTCCCCTCCGAATCGAACATTTCATCGTAGGCGTGGTCCAGAAAATAACTCCGCAGATATCGATTGGTGAGATCGACCGGCGCGGATTTTCGGTTTCCGTTAGGTGCGGTAGAGACGGCTTCGACGGCCGCGTTGGGAAGCTCGTTTGCAGGAAGCGTCATTGGCCCACTCCTGATTCAATCGAAACATGCGCCCCTGCAATTCCAGATTTCGCGCGCTCATCCAACCAGTCCGAAACCACAGCGAAATGGGTCAAGTTTGCCACTCCGAAGGAAGTTGTCAGGGCAACATCCGAAGCATCGCGACCGGTGGCCATCAACACTCGCCCCAGTCGCCGACAATTGTGACGCGCATCCATGGTCCACCATCGTCCGCTGAGATAGACCTCAAACCATGCGCTGAAGTCCATGGGAGAAGGCGCGACGACTATGCCGAAATCACCCAGATATCCGGTCGCGTAGCGTGCTGGAATGTTCAACGCGCGGCACAACGTAATGGCCAGATGCTGAAAATCGCGGCAAACGCCAATGCGCTCCGTAAAAACGTCCAAGGCTGTCTTGGTCGACCGCGCCGCCATGTAATTGAACTGGATAATGCGATGCACGTAGCCAACGATGGCCTGAACTCGCGTCATTCCTGGCTGCATTCCGCCAAACAGATCCAATGCAATCGCGGATAGGCGATCCACTTCGCAGTAACGGCTGTTCAGCAAAAATTTCAGCACCTCATGCGGCAAGTCCTGAACGGGCATTTCTTTGGCGGACGGGTCCATTTCATCCGGCTCATCGACGCCGACGATCAACGTGGACCCATGCAGGCGCAAGGCGCCGGCGGGCGCGAAGATGCGGCTACAGCGATTGCCAAAGCTGTCAATGTATTCAGCAACAGGAAGTTTGGGCTCGGTCTGCAGGGCGTCCGGCTCCCGCAGGTCGCGGTCGCGCGACGGGTGCACGTGCAGCAGCGCTACCATCGCGGTAGGGGCGGGTAATTCGAAACGAAGATCGTAACCTAAACGAATGAGCATCCAGGCTCCTGATTGAATCGCGTTCCCAGTTCTACTCGTAGGGGTCTGGTGTTCCGTACCGTTTTGTGGCCAAATCGAGGCTGCCGCCTCAAACCGCAGCGTTGCAATTGATGTGTTAAGAATTGAACAGGTCAACGTTTTTCGCAAGCGCCAAATTGAAGTGACCTAAAAAAGCGAGAGGGTGAATGACGTATTGCCTCGGCATCAAGACGCGGGATGGGCTGGTTATGGCCTCCGACTCACGCACCAATGCGGGTTACGACCAGGTGAATGTCTGCCGCAAGATGCATACGTTTACGGAGCCTGGCGAGCGGGCATTTGTCATCCTTACCAGCGGAAGCTTGTCGATTACGCAGTCGGTCATCACGCTGCTCCGCGAAGAATTTAAACACGGTCGAGGTCTGGCGACCGCCCGCAACATGTATGAGGCGGCACGAGCCGTCGGAGCCTGTGTCCGTACGATTTCCGATCTGGACCGCGAGGCCTTGGCTAAGGACGAATACAATTTCAACATCCATTTGTTGCTGGGCGGCCAGATCAAAGGCGAGGCGGCCGATCTGTACCTGATTTACCCTCAGGGCAATCCGATTTGCGTGACCGAAGATTCGCCGTATCTGCAGATTGGCGAGGTAAAGTATGGTCGCCCAATCCTCGACCGCGGCATCGATTTCAGAACAACGACGTTAGATGCCGCCTCAAAATATGCCATGCTGTCCTTCGATGCAACCATGCGGTCCAATGTGACCGTAGGTCCGCCGATCGAGCTGCTGCAGTATCGCAACGACAGCCTATGTTTCGATCAGTATCGACGATTCGCCGCACATGACGCGGAGTTGGACCTGATTCATGCACGATGGGAACAGGCATTGCGGCGGGTCGTCGACGACCTGCCCAGCATCCAATTTGCCGGCACGCT
>DATJUD010000021.1:0-23791 GCA_035502695.1 Acidobacteriaceae bacterium | reverse complement strand
AAATTCCCTGATTGACGAGTGCCGCAACTTTGTCATGGCAGAATGTCTTATCTTTTTCGCTCGCTCCAAATACCTGATTCGCTGTGAAGGTTAGCGGGGCGAGGTCAGGCAGACTTGAAAACGGTTGGGTGGGTGATGTCTTTTCACCTGGAACGTGAGACTGCGGAACAGGTCTCTCATATACCGGATAGAGCGGAACTCCGGTGAGACGGTTTAGCACAAAAACCATTCCTGTTTTTGTTGTGATCGCTATTGCCGGTATGTGATTACGGAACGTGAACAAGACAGGTTCGGCAGCAATGTCGTAGTCCCAAAGGTCGTGGTGTACCGTCTGAAACCCCCAGACACGTTTACCAGTGGCAACGTCCAGGGCAACGACGGAATCTGCGTCACGATTGTCACCGGGGCGGTACACCCCATAAAAATCAGGGCTTGGGCTTCCTGTCGGTACGTAGACCAGCCCATGTTGCGGATCCGCGGTAATGGCGGACCACGCATTGCCAGCGCCGGTTCGCGGGTGCTGATTTTGCGCCCATGGCAGCGGCTCCCAGCTCCAAAGAAGCTTTCCGCTGCGGGCGTCGAATCCTCGCACAGCACCGGACGGCTCTTCAACGGCTTGGTTATCGCTGATCGAGGATCCAAGAATGATTACATTGCCAACCACAGTAGGTGGAGATGTAAATTCGTACCACCATCTCTTCGTTCCCAAGTGGATATTTGTGGCGAGGTCGACGATGCCGTGCGAACCGAAGTCGGCACAGCTTTTTCCGGTGATGGCATCGAGAGCAATGAGGCGTGCCTCAACCGTTGCGATGAATATTCGGTTGGCACAAGCGCCTGATGGATTTCGCTTGGAAGAATGCCAGAGCGCGACACCGCGCGATGTGACGATGTTGATAAACGCGTTGCGATCAATTTTTGGATCAAAGGACCAAATTTCCTCACCATTCTCCGCGTTCAGTGCAAAGACTCGATCGAATGGCGTGCTGAGGTAGAGTGTATTGCGCCAGATGATGGGATTGGCTTCAAATGCGGCGCGGGAATTTGCGGCCCCCGGAGTTTTGAACTCGCCCGTGTGAAATGTCCACGCAACTTTAAGATTCCTGACGTTTGATTGGTTGATGTGCCGCAGTGGAGAGTAGTGCTGACCGGCGAGATTTCCGTTATAGGTTGACCATTCGGAGGTTCGCTGAGCTTCCGTGGTTGGCACAGCCGCGAAAAGGAGGACGAACGCGGCCAAGCAAGCGCTCTTCAACGACATAGCCAGAGTATAAAGGTCCCGTAGGAGGACGGTAAATGCTTATTTGCAAAGCAGATGTGCAGTGAGTTCACGGCGCGCAAAAGCGGATCTGCTCGTAGTGTGGCGTGGGAAGAAGGGCTCCGCTTTGATGTCTATACTTTTCGCCGGCCAGGGAATCGACGCTGGCAGCTCGCAAGGCGAGAGACTTCGACACGTAGGCTCGTAAGAGGTCAATGACGTTACTTTAGTTTGGAAAGGATGAAGACAATCAGACATCACAAACGAATTGGGGAGCATGATGGAGGCGGGGAGGCAAGCAGACTACATCGACTGCCCCTGGGAATTGCTGCGTATTTCAGTTGTGGTGAACATGCTTCCTCTCCCTTTCAAAACGAAGCGACGTGCACCCAGCGGAGTGGCGGAGCCAAGCCACAAGCCAGAGCTGGATGGGATTCGCGGGATCGCGCTGCTGGCGGTGATGTTGTCGCACGGGGGCGGGCGATACATTCTGCAAACGACCTTCGCTGCGAAATTGTTCGCGTATGCGATGGTTCCGGGCTGGTCCGGGGTTGAGCTCTTCTTTGTGCTGTCGGGATTCCTGATTACGGGAATTCTGCTGAAGTCAAAAACAGCGGACAATTATTTTTCTTCGTTTTACGCGCGACGTTTCCTGCGCATCTTTCCCATCTATTATTTGGTTCTGACGGCTGGGCTGTTGGCGGCGATGCATGTTTCGTGGTGGAACGCCGTGCTGCCCGCCGCCGGAAAAACCCGCCTCGCATATTACTTTTATGCGCAGAATTGGCCGATGTTCTGGCCGCACCATGTGTTTTTGAAGGTGAACGGGTTTGGACATTTTTGGAGCCTAGCGGTGGAAGAGCAGTTTTACATCGTATGGCCGCTGGTAATTTGGCTGCTGCCGGAAAATGCCATTCTAACGTTGTGCACAGTGGGGCTGGTGGTTGCGCTGCCGCTGCGCGTGGTGATGGTGCACAGGTTTGCGTACGACTTTACCGCGATGGCGCTGACCACGAGCCGCATGGACGGACTATTGGTCGGGGTGATTCTTGCGATTCTTTTGCGGCGAGGACAGATTCCG
This sequence comes from Acidobacteriaceae bacterium, assembly GCA_035502695.1. Taxonomy (GTDB): domain Bacteria; phylum Acidobacteriota; class Terriglobia; order Terriglobales; family Acidobacteriaceae; genus JAKAAZ01. The sequence goes on along the minus strand of DATJUD010000021.1, from coordinate 21,452 downwards.
TTGCGATGGATCTATGTGTGCATGGGCACGGGCGCAGGAATCATTGGATTCATTGCCGTATTCCACCATACGGAACTGATCGAGACCTATGTGTATATGCCGACGATTGGGATCACGGGATTTGCGTTGCTGTCGGGCGGGTTGCTGGCGCTGTCGCAGCATCGTGTCCCGCCGTTGCATTATGTTCTTTGCGCCAGGTGGCTGCGAACCGTGGGGAAATACAGCTATGGAATGTACATCTATCACATCCCCGTGTACCTGATTTGTGAGCATTTTCTGCTGACGCGGTTTGGCGTAGCGTTTCCGATGCCGCTGCGATGGGCGCTGCCGTATATCGGATTTCTGATTGCGGTGACGTTCCTGGTGGCGAAGATCAGCTATGACCTTTTCGAGTCGAAGATCCTGGCGCTGAAGGTTCGCTTCAGACCGCGATTTGCGAAGAGGCCAGAGGTGAGTGGTGCGCAGGTCGAAGCAGCATAGATGCCAATCTTAGGGCTGAAAGATTGGGAGTGGTGGGTTAAGGTGCCGATGCCAGCTGCTGTTCGTAGCCCTTCAGCTGATGTATGCATTGCTGGCGAGCGTTTTCGCCGGCCTTGACGTTTCGGTACCAGTCGAGCGTCATGTCGAGTGCCTGCGATAAAGAAAGCACAGGTTGCCAGCCGAGATGCTGCGAGGCTTTGGTCCAATCCAGGGTGAGCATGTTGGCTTCATGTGGGTGAACGCCGCTGTCGATTTGCCAGCGTGGCGGCGGAGCAGAGGGCGAAGCCGCCCAGCGCGAGGCGACGTATTCCACAATCCACTGGACCGGTTTTGCATCGTGGTAATACGGACCGAAGTTCCAGCCACCGGAAAATTGCGGGCCATGTTGATACAGATGCTCGGCGAGTGTCATGTAGCCACGCACTGGCTCCAAGACATGCTGCCAAGGCCGAGTTGCATTGGGATTGCGGATGCGAAGAGTCCCGCCGGAGTTGAAGGCGCGCACGATGTCGACGATGAGGCGATCGGAGGCCCAATCTCCGCCGCCGATGACGTTGCCGGCGCGGGCTGTGGCGATGGCGACTTTGTGCTGCGCGTATTTTTCGGGCGAGAAAAAAGAATTTCGATAGGCGCTGGTGACAAATTCCGCACAGGCTTTGCTGTTGCTGTAGGGATCGTGGCCGCCGAGGGGATCATTCTCGCGGTAAGCCCACACCCACTCCTGATTCTCATAGCATTTGTCGGTGGTGACGATGACGACGGCGCGCACGGAACCGCAGGCGCGCACGGCTTCCAGCAGGCGCGCGGTGCCGAGCACGTTGGTTTCGTAGGTGCGGATGGGATCCTGATAGGAGGCGCGGACCAGCGATTGCGCGGCGAGGTGAAAGACAATTTCCGGCTGATGCTGCAGCAGGGCGTCCTGCAGATGATCGAGCTCGGCGAGATCGCCGATGACGGAGGTCATGTCGCGGGCGACATCTGCGACCGCAAAAAGACTCGGCGAAGTGTGCGGGGGGAGCGCGTAGCCCATCAATTCGGCGCCGAGTTGCTCCAGCCAGAGCGACATCCAGCTGCCTTTGAAGCCGGTGTGTCCGGTGAGAAATACTTTGCGGCCCTGCCAGAATGAGTTCACCATATTTTCCACGGAGCGGAACCTGTGTCCCAAAGATCTTCAAGAAACTTTCGATCATGCAGCGTGTCCATGGGCTGCCAGAAGCCGTGATGTTTGTAGGCGGAGACCTGACGTTCGCGGCTGAGGGTTTCCAGCGGATCGCGCTCCCAAATGGTGGAGTCGCCCGGGATGTAGGGAGCGACTTTGGGCGAGAGAACAAAGAAGCCGCCGCTGACCCAGCGACCATCCCCCTTGGGTTTTTCTGAGAACGAGGTGACGTCGGCCTGATCGTTGATTTCGAGTGCGCCGAATTTGCCGACGGATTGGGTTGCAGTCAGCGTGACCAGCGTGTTGCGGCTGCGATGGAAGGTCAACAGGTCGTCGATGTTGATGTCGGCGAGGCCATCGCCGTAGGTGAAGCAGAAAGTTTCATCCTTATCGACGTACTTGAGTGCGCGTTTCAGGCGGCCGCCAGTCATGGTGGCGGCGCCGGTGTCGATGAGAGTGACGCGCCAGGGCTCGCAGTCGGCGCTGTGCGTTTCAATTTTATTGTGCTGCAGGTCAATGGTGACGTCGGCGGAGTGAAGAAAATAATTCGCAAAAAACTCCTTGATCATGTAGCCCTTGTAGCCGAGGCAGATGATGAAGTCGTTGATGCCGTAGTGCGAATAAATTTTCATGATGTGCCACAGGATGGGGTGGCCGCCAATTTCTACCATGGGCTTGGGACGGGCGGACGTCTCCTCCGCTAACCGGCTGCCAAGTCCACCAGCAAGGATGATCGCCTTCATATCCGTTCTTCGACGCCTCCATACGGGGAATTAGAGCAGAGATTCGAATGCATGAAGTGCAATCTGGATCATGTTTGTTGTAATCGAATCCAGATTACATCATGGACGAATGGAGAGAGGCGAACATTTGTGAGTTGTGCTCGCGATTGTCAATTAGTGCTTTATTGGCTCGTCGCGCCGGGATTAGGCGTGGACAGGTTGCTTCTTTCGATTGGCGAAGGCGGTGATGGTGTCGATGGTGTAGTTGAGCATGGCATCGTTGAGGCCGGGATAGAGGCCGATCCAGAAAACATTGCGCATGACGAAGTCGGTGTTGCGCAGGTCGCCGATGACGCGAAACTCGACGCCCTGGTAGGCGGGCTGGCGCGTGAGATTACCGCCGAACAAGAGGCGCGTGGCGATCTTGTTGGATTCGAGTTCGCGAATCAGATCATTGCGATCGAAGGGCGCATCCTCGCGCACACCAATGGGAAATCCAAACCAACTGGGCTCAGCATCGGGCGTGCTTTCCGGCAGCAACAGGCGATCTTCGAGCGGCTTGAGCCCGTCGTACAAGTGCTGAAAATTTTTTCGCCGCGCGGCGATGAATCCGGGAAGTTTCGCCAACTGTGACAGACCAATGGCGGCCTGCATGTCAGTCATTTTCAAGTTGTAGCCGATGTGGGAGTAGGTGTACTTGTGATCGTATCCACAAGGTAGATCGCCGAGTTCCCAATCGAAACGCTTGCCGCAGGTGTTATCTTTTCCGGGCTCGCACCAGCAGTCACGGCCCCAGTCGCGAAAGGACTCGACGAGAGTTTTGAGCAGGGGCGTGTTGGTGACGACCGCGCCGCCTTCGCCCATGGTGATGTGGTGGGCTGGATAAAAACTCACCGTCGCAAGGTCGCCGAAGGTTCCAACCTTTTTGCCTTTGAAGGTCGCTCCCAGCGCGTCGCAGCTATCTTCAATCAGCCAGAGATTGTGCTGCTTTGCGAAATTGGAAACGCGATCGAGATCGTAGGAATTGCCCAAAGTATGGGCAATCATAATGGCGCGGGTGCGATCACTGAGGGCAGCGTCGAGCTGCGAAACGTCGGCCTGATAGTTGGGCACGGTGATGTCGATGAAGACCGGCACGCAGCGATTCTGAATGATGGGATTGACGGTGGTGGGAAATCCGGCAGCGACGGTGATGACTTCGTCGCCGGGACGAATGGCGCGATCAGCGAGCCTGGGTGATGTGAGTGCGGAAAACGCGAGCAGGTTGGCGGAGGAGCCGGAGTTGACCAGGGTCGCGCCGCGAACATCGAGATAGCGCGCAAACTGGCGTTCGAATTGAGCGGCGAATCGGCCAGTGGTCAGCCAGCCATCGAGAGAGGCATCGATCAGGTTGCGCAGGTCGGCGGCATCCAGAACTTTTCCCGCGACAGGCACGGAGGACTGGCCCGGGAAAAAGGGCTGGGCGCGAAATTCCTCTTCAAAGTATTTTTCCGCGAGCTGCAGAATCTGTTCTCGAAGTTCGCGGCTGCGTTCGCTCATCTGTCTATCGTAATGCAGGCGGCAGGTCTGGGATAGCAGAGTAATGGAGGGGAGAATGAAGTCGCAATGGCGGCATTATTTCTGCGGTGAAATGAGACATATGGCAGGCTAAATGAGGAAATGAACACGGATCAGGTGGCGAAGAGGATCGATCCCAGCAGAATGATCAACACTGTCGCGCTGACTACGACATACATTCGATCGCCTTCCAACGCGAATGCGCCGACCAGAAAGGCTACGCGGGCGACAGGAGTTGCGATCAAGAGCAACACCCCAAGCTGGATGATTGCGAGCGGATAGCCGTGGAACGCACGTGGAATAAGTGCGTACACGGAGCGCAGCGGCGCGTTGATGGAATGAAACACATGGTAGCTGGGTGTTGCCGCGGCGTAGTGCATCAGGTACAGCACCAGCCCGATGAGGGTAACGAAGCAGGAGAGAAGGACGCCGCTGCGGAGAACCTTGCCGATGAGAATTTCGACTTGCTTGTCGGTTGGTCGGCGCATCGCTATACCCTCCCAATGATGCCGTTATAGATCATTTCCAATGCAAGGAAAAAGATGACCACGGAGAAGATGAGACGCAGCGACTTGACGTTGGTTTTGACGAGCAAGCGCGCGCCAATCAGCGAGCCAACGAGAACACCGATCATGACCGGAGCGGCGAGCGAAGGATCGATGTAGCCGCGGCGCAGATAAATACCCGCGCTGGCGGCGGCAGTGACTCCAATCATGAAATTGCTGGTGGTGGTGGAGACTTTAAACGGGATGCGCATGATGTGATCCATCGCCAGCACTTTGACAGCGCCAGAGCCGATGCCGAGCAGGCCTGAAAGGACGCCTGCGCCGACCATGGTGGCAAAGCCGCCGGAGATATTCTTCACCGCGTAAGACTCTTCTTTGCCGTCGGGGCCGGGGAAGGTGCCGTTCATCTTGAGGCGATCCGACCAACGATTGGGTGCGACCATGCCATCGTCATGTTTACGGGATGAAATGTAAACGGAATACAGCAAAACCAGACCGAATACAATGGCAATACCCCGAGTTGGAGTTCGAGTTGCGAGCCAGGCGCCGCCGACGGCGCCCATGGTGGTAGCAACCTCAAGAAACATTCCGATGCGGATGTTGGAATAGCCCTCTCGCACATAGGCAGCGGCCGAGCCGGAAGATGTGGCAATGACGGAGATGAGCGAGGCGCCTATGGCGTAGTGGATATCCACCTTAAATAACAGCACCAGCATGGGAACAAGTACGACTCCGCCACCTAATCCGGTCATGGAACCGAGCAGACCGGCCAAAAGGGAGCCGCCCAGTGTAAATAACGAGAAATCTAACTGATTCATGGGTAAACTCGATTATTTCCTGAATCCGAGGAAAGTGGCCAGCGCCAAAGGAGATGCTACCAACTTTGGATGAGAAAAACGTGGACGGGCGAGACTATTCTTCCGTGCGCACGTCTATATGAATTCCTTTGGCGTTTTTGCAAGATACCCATAGAATCTCGGTATTTGGACACCAATCAGCCGACAGAAGACTTTACCCTGCAGGTACACCGATGACGGAACCGAAGTACGGTCGAAGTATGAATGGCAAGTTGCATTATGTGAGCACTACATTGATCTCAGGAACGATTGGAGCGCTGCTGCTAGGGGGTATTTGGCTTCCGAAGGCCAGTGCATCAGTCTTGCCGAACCGCATCAACGGACCCATTCAGTCCGCGCAGGTGCAGGTCATGAAGGGCACGATGTCTCCGCGGGTTGCGGTGGCGCAGGATGAAGGGCAGATGTCCGGCTCGACGCCCATTGAGAATATGTCGCTGGTGTTTGCTCTTTCCGCAGTGCAACAGGCGAACCTGAAAAACCTGCTGCAGCAACAGCAAACTCCGGGCTCCTCGCTCTATCACCAATGGCTGAAGCCGGGGCAATTTGCGGCTCGCTATGGAGTCAGCCAGCAGGACCTGGCGAAGGCGGCGGCATGGCTGCGCTCGCAGGGTTTTACAGTGACCTCGATTCCGGCGAGCAATGATCGCATCGTTTTCAGCGGTACGGCGGCGCAGGTAAACGCAGTTTTCAAGACGCAGATGCACAAGTATCTGTTCCATGGAAAACAACATTGGGCCAATTCGACTGACATCAGCCTGCCACAGGCGATTGCAGGGATGGCGTTGGGAGTGGCGCACCTGAATACGTTTCGTCCCGAGCCGCATGTGATGAAGCGACAGGTGCATGAAGCGCCGCAGAGTAGAGCGAGTCCAGTGGGTTCACACTACACGCTCTACGATCAAAACGGAACCGAGTACAACTTTATTGCGCCCTCCGATGCGCAGACGATTTATGACGTGACTGGCCTGTACAACGCCAATTTCACGGGAACGGATCAGACGCTGGCGATTGTAGGCCAGACAGACATTGTGCAGCACGAGAGCGATATTGCGAATTTCCGGACTTTAAGTGGGCTGAATGCAAGCAATTTGCCGACACAAATCGTAGTGCCGAGTACAGGATCAGCTACGGCTTATCCGGGTGACCTGGAAGAGGCCGATATTGACGTGGAGTGGTCGGGAGCGATTGCGAAGAACGCGAACATTCTGTACGTCACGGTGGGAAACAATCTAAATTACAACGTGTTGGATTCCCTGGTCTATGCGATCCAGACGCCGCTGGTGAACGGCACCAGTTATGTTCCAGTGATCAGTATTAGTTATGGCGGCTGCGAGGCGGGATTTGCGGGCAGCAGCGCGATAGAGATGCTGGAGCAGATCCTGGAGCAGGCCAATTCGCAGGGACAGACGGTGTTCGCAGCTTCCGGCGACAGTGGGTCGGCGGATTGCGACGGTGGCACCAACACCAGCGGGCAACCCTTGGCCGCGTCCTATGGCCTGGCTGTCGATTATCCGCCGAGCAGCCCGTATGTGACCGCCGTCGGAGGCACATCATTCAGCGGAGATATCGGGGATCAATCGAAATACTGGAATGCAAGCAATAATTCGAGCAACGGATCGGCGATCAGCTACATTCCCGAAACGACATGGAATGACACCCCGAACATTACCGGACTCAACAACGCTGGTTCGTTAAGTGCAAGCGGCGGCGGCGCCAGTAACTGTGTGACTACAACGGGGAGCTCGCCAAATTTCACGTGCGCTGGCGGATTCACCAAGCCTTCCTGGCAAGTGGGAACGGGCGTTCCCAGCGACGGGAAGCGCGATGTGCCGGACGTTTCTCTGGCTGCCGATCCCGCACACGATGGGTATGTTCTATGTACTCAGGAGACCAACGCGGCGGGGACCGCATTCACCGGGCAAAGCAGCTGCGCGTATCCACTGACGGGCAGCGAAGTGGCGTATTTTGACACCTCGGGAAGCGGCTATCTGTACGGGGGCACTTCGATTGCATCTCCGCAGTGGGCCGCGATTGTGACGCTGATGAACCAGGAGGCGGGGAACACGGGAGGTGTTGGCAACGCGAATCCGATTCTGTATCAGGCGGCACAGACCACGCCAGGGGCGTTTCACGATATCACCACGGGAAGCAATGCGGTGGTGTGTGTTGCAGGGAGCCCGAACTGCACTGGAAATACCGGTGGCTACGGCGTGATGTCGTGCTGCAGTGCGGGAACCGGATATGACATGGCGACTGGGCTGGGTTCCGTGGATGCGGCGGCGCTGGGTGCGGTATGGCCGAAGCTGACCGCGGTTAACGCACAATTCAGCCTGGTGCTGGAGCCGAACACGGTGACGGTCGCTCCCGGTGGTTCAGGAATGACTTCCGTGGTGTTGAGCCCGAGCAGCACCGGGCCGGGAATCACCGGTTTTTCTGGGACAGTGAATTTGACGTGCTCGAACCTGCCGGCAGGGGTGACGTGCAGCTTCTCTAACTCGTCTGTCAACCTGGTTGCGGGGACGGCTCAGACCGTAACACTCACGCTGAATGCCAGCTCTTCGGCGGCGGCGACAGCGACCGCTCGGAATAGGTCGAATCCATCGCCACTTGGTTCCGGAGAGCCGGTGCGGCTGGCGTTTGCGGGGCTTCTTGGATTCGCGTTGCTAGGTATGGGCCGGAAACGGCGGTACTTCCCATCGCGCTGGTTGGCTGTTCTGCTGCTGTTTGGTGGACTGATGGCGGCAACCTGCCTGACAGCGTGCAGTGGCGGCGGCACGGGGACTGGTGGAGGCGGAGGCGGCGGTGGAACCCCGGTGACCCAGACCGTGACGGTGACTGGAACGTCGGGGAGTACAGTTGCGTCGACCTCGATTGTGTTGACCGTAACCTAACGCGGTGAGGTGTCGGCGAGCGGGTTGTGCTGAACGTAGAACCTAGAAGAAGATGAGCGGAACGATGAACGCATATATTGCCCTGTTGCGCGCAGTGAATGTCGGCGGTACGGGCAAGCTGCCGATGACAGAGCTGAAAGCGATGTGCGAAGCGGCGGGATTTCATTCGGTGCGGACGTACATCGCCAGCGGCAATGTGGTGTTTCAATCCGCAAAAACCGAAGCGCAAGTGAAAGCCGCATTGGAAGCGGCTCTGAGCGCCTACGCCGGCAAGCCGGTAGGTGTGATGGTGCGCACGGCGGTGGAGATGGTTGCAGTGCTGGCGCACAATCCTTTTTCAAAAATGCCGGGGAGCCGTACCGTGGCGTATTTTCTGGATGGCAAGCCGAGCGCCGACGCGTTGCAGACGGTGACGAACCAGACCAGCGAACAGCTTCGACTCGGTGCGCGCGAAATCTACACGTACTATCCGGACGGTATCGGCGACTCAAAGCTGAAGATTCCCGCAGCAAAAAATGGTACGGCGCGCAATATGAACACCATCGCCAAGCTTGCAGAGATGGCGGGTGGTTTGCGTTCGTAAGACGCGTCGCGCTACAAATCTTCAGATTTCGCGGACTATGCGCCGATGCCGGATAAATCCGGATGCATCTTGGCAAAATCGGTGGCTTGCTGGTAGGCGCGCGCGAAGGCGCAGAGCTTCGCATCCTGATACAGATTGCCAAGGAAAGTAATGCTGACGGGCGTGCCGGGACCACCGATGTTATCTTCGTCGCCGGTGTCGACGGCGGGAGGCTTGGGCGAGTCGTTCTCGCGAATGCCGTTGGGTTGGATGACGGCGGGGTGTCCAGTGAGATTGGTGATGGTGAGCTGCTCGCCACCGCTGGGAACGACGATGATATCGACAAGTTTAAAAATGGCTGCCATCTGACGGATTGCGATCGAGCGCGCTCGGTTGGCCTGGATGTATTCAACGGCGGGATAGAAGCGCGCGGTGCGAAATACGTTAGGCCAATCTTCCGGACCTTGAGCGGTGAGCAACTTGTCGCGACCGGTCATGGTGAGCTCATCAAACGCGGCGGCCGCTTCTGCGGGCAATAGATTGGCCATGGCATCGTAGGGAAGTTTGGGGAACTCGACCGGGATCAATTTGACGCCCATGCTCCTAAGTTGATCGAGCGCTGCGAGGTCGAAGGTGCGATCGTAGCGGGTTCGTTCGCGGGAGGCGCGGCGAAGGTCATAATCCTTACGCCATTTCTTTTGCATGTCCGATGACAAGCCGGTGGGCATGGTTTCCTGCAGCGGTTTGGGAATGACAAAGGCGGTCGGGACGTAGCCGACGCGAAGTTTTGTCCAATCGAAATTGGCGTCCCAGTTGAAGGCGGCGTTTTGCACGCTTAAATCTTTCCCATCCGGGCCATAGATGCTGTTCATTACCAGGGCGCAATCTTCTACGGAACGACAGATGGGGCCAAGTTTATCCATGGTCCAGGAAAGCGCCATGGCGCCGGTGCGCGGGACAAATCCAAAAGTTGGACGAAGACCGGTCACGCCGCATCGAGTGGAGGGCGAGGAAATGGAGCCGAGGGTTTCCGAGCCGATGGAGAAAGCGACACATCCCGCGGCCGTAGCACAGGCTGGCCCCGCGGAAGATCCGCTCGACCCCTGACGACGGTTCCAGGGATTAAGAGTGCGGCCGCCGAACCATCGATCGCCCATGGCCAATGCGCCAAGACTCAATTTCGCCACCAGGACGGCGCCGGCGGTATCGAGGCGTTTGACGACGGTGGCATCGTAGTCGAAAGTCTGATGCTCGAAGACAGAAGCTCCCCATGTAGTGGGATAGCCTTTGACTGCGAGCAGATCTTTTGCGCCCCAGGGTAATCCGTGCAGCGGGCCGCGATAGGTTCCAGAGGCAATTTCCGCGTCGGCGGCTTTAGCCTGCGCCATGGCGCGTTCTTCGGTCAGCGTGATGAGGAAATGTAATGCCGGATTGAAGCGGCGAATGCGTTCGATATACATTCCCGTGAGCGCGACGGAAGAGACTTTTTTGGTGCGAATGTATTCGGCGAGTTTTGGAATGTTGGCGAAGGCGAGTTCCTCCAGATTGATGGGCGGTTCGCCGACGGTGGGAGGGTTGCCGTATTTCGGGGCTTCGCGTCGGGTTTGCACAGAGGCGTCCTGGGGCAGCGGATCGAAAAGATAGGCCGGTGCGACGCTGTTCTGCAGGTGTAACGAGCGGATGGTGGCGTAGCCGTCGCGCTGCTGATTCAAGGCGTCCAGCATCATGGAAATTTGATCGGGGGTCAACGGAACACCGGCCAGCGCTGCCGCCTGCTCGATCATCTCGGGCGTAATTTTGGGAAGCGATGGAGAGGTGGTGGCCGAGGGAGTTGCCTCCGTCTGCGCCTGAGTGGCGATGGTGTAGAGAACGCCCGGCAACAACGTCGAAGCCAATCCAAATTGCGAACAGACAGCAAGAAAACGGCGACGGTCAAGCATGATGCCGAACTGTATCACAGTCGGTGGAAAGTCTACATCCCTTTCGTGGGGAGAAGAAGACGACGCGCGGACCGCAGGGAGGATGCGATCTTCTCGGCGCCGATGCCGTCGAACTCCAGCCACCACATCGGGATTGCATAGGCAATCGTGGAAAGGGCTCCGACGGTGACCAACCAAAAATAGGTTGGGCGCAGCAGGAAGTGCGTAATGAGCCAGGGCAGCGCAAGAAGCGCAGCGCAACGAAATCCGGTGCGCAGATAGACGAGCGCGGTATCGCGGATTTTGATGTTGAGGATGCGCTGCACGACGATTGGCTGCACGATACCGCGGAAGATAATGCTGGGAATCAATGTGCCGATGGCGACGCCGATCATGCCATAGGGTCGCGCCAGCAGCACGCTGAGGACGAAGTTGCAAAGCGCTTCACTGATGTTGAGTACGGCATATGCTTTCTGGTGCAGGCTGGCATAGAGCGCGTTGACCGATGTGGACTGAGAGCTCTCGAGAAAAATCGCGACAGAGAGGATGACGATGACGGGGTACGCATCGGTGAATGCGGGACCCATCCAAAGCGATACGAAATCTTTTGACCAGGCGATCATGCCGAACAGAATGAAGGCGGAGCTGGCCAGGGCGACGCGCGTTCCGGAGAAAAAGCTGCGCTGAAATCCGCTATGGTCGCTGACGCTCTGCTGCATGCTGAGCACGGGCATCAGAACTCCGACGATGGAGTCGATCGCGTCCACGTAATAAAGCACCAGGGTCGAACCGATGCTGTAATGGGTGACTGCGGTGAGTCCGATAAAAAAGGAAACCGTCAAGGTGTCGGTCTGGAAGCGGATGCGATCGGCGATTTGGCCGATGAGAACGGGTGCGCCGAACTTAAAAAGTTTTTTGGAGGTGACGCGATTCCAGCGAGGCCAGGAAAAAATCTTGAGGAAGGGAAATTCGTGATGAACCTTCCACAGGACGATGACGTTGGTCGGGATTGCGGTAAATACAGTGAGCCATGCCAGCGCAATGACGCCATAATGCGCATCCAGTACGATGACGGTTCCGATGGCGCGCAGGATGGCGGTGACGATCAACACGGATGCGGTGACGTCGAAATGCTGGCCCGCATTCAGGGTGCCAAAGGGGACGCGCATGCCGAAGCTGGACGCGGTACTGAGACCCACAATGAGAAGAACGATCGCCAGTTCACGGCTGTGATCGTAGTGCAGGAAATATATGCCTCCGGCAAGCACGAAGGTAGCTGCCGTGAGCACCAGCGCCACACCTCCGAAGATGCGCAGGGAAGCGCCGTAGATATTGCGAGCTTCTTCATGGTCTTCGCGCCCAAAGGCATAGGCCATGTGGGTGAAGACGGCGCCGGAAAGCCCCAGATCCAGGAAGCTGTAATAGCCGATGAAAGTCATCGCAATGGCCCAGATTCCGTATTGCTGCGCTCCCAGCTTATGGACCGTGAAGGGCATAATGAAGAAGCCGATGATGGCTAGGGTGACCATGCGAAGCACACGGCTGCCGGAGCCCCGGGCGAGCTTCTTGAGAGAGTAGTGTTTGCGATGGTCTAGCTTAGAAACGGTCGATGCCACAGCAGTGAAGCTCCCGATCGGCGCGTGAAGATACAGATGTCATGCATTACAGTGCATTTCGCTGGCCAAATCGGTCGAGTAGAGAACAAGCATTAGATTTCAGGGCTCGGGGGAAAGACAGCGGTTCTGGGCGGGAGAAGTGTGCAAACATTTGCACCCCTGGAAGCCATAGGAAGAACATTTCCTTCTGCAGTAGGGGATTTTTGCAGTTTGTGCGGAGGGCGTTGAGCGGTCACGAGGTGTTTTCGCCATAATTTCCTGCAAAAAACGACAAAAGCGGCCTTTTTCGGGATCGGACGTGGATGGCATGGCGCTTGCAACTGGAGGGATGGATATCTTCGGGTGGTCGAGGCGGATAAGAGATGGAATTTGTTGTTGTGTTGGTGGTGTTCGTTCTGGCGATGATTGGGCTGACGAGGCCCTACATTGGGCTGCTGGCCCTGTTAATCGTCATGGATCTGGACCCGGGTGAATTGTATCCTCAACTGGCGCCTCTGCATCTGGAGCGGGTGACGGCTTCGCTGCTGTTAATCGCGTTTCTGGTCAACGGAGGAAAATTTCGTTTTCCGAAGCCGACGCGGTGGTTTTTGGCTTTTTATGGGGCGATGATTGTGTCGATCCCATTGGCATTTTGGCGGGCGAATTCCGTTGCATCTTGCATTTGGTTTTTAGAAACGGTCGCGCTTGTTTTGTTCATCACGGCTCTTTTAACCACGGAGGAGCGTATCCGCTGGTTTCTTTTGACTTATGTGGTTCTGGTGGACTGGCTGGGCGGGAGCGCGCTGTGGAATTATGAACACGGCATCTGGCTGGTCACCATGCACATTGAACGCGCCATCGGCATTACCAATTCGGCTGGAGATCCGGACAGCCTGGCAATCACGTTGTTATTGACGATTCCTTTATGCCTTGCCCTGATGGTTCGCTCGAACCCGATGTGGATGCGGGTTGTGGCTGCGGCTTCGATCGGTGTTTATCTGGTGACGATTGTCGATACAGGGTCCCGTGCTGCGGCGTCGGGAGTATTGTTTCTAATCTTGTTGGTGCTATTTCGCAAGCCAAAGAATCTATTTTTCCTGCCTGTCCTGGTGGCGCTTGCCCCTCTGGTATGGATCGTGATTCCGCAACAATACAAAGCGCGCTATGAAACCGTGGACCATCTGAAGAGTGACGAGTCGTATCAGAACCGCATTTTGAGCTGGGAAGGTGGCATTGCCATGTTCGAGAGCAACCCCATCACCGGAATCGGGCCTGGAAACTACACAGACGCGAATGGCGAGAAGTATTGGCCTGGGAACGGCCGTAAGACTTTCCTGAACGCGCACTCGCTCTATTTCAAACTGCTGGGCGAATTGGGTCTGATCGGGGTATTCACATTTGGGGGTTATCTAATTTGTGTGTTTCGGCTGAATTTTCGTGTGCGCAAGGAGCTGTTGGCGCACGAGACATCGAGCTTTCTGCGAACCCTTCCCGCGATGTTTAACATTATTCTTTGCCTGCTGCTGTTTGACGGTTATGCCGCCCACAATCTTTACCGCGACAACTGGTACATTGTGGGCGCGATGGTCGCTTGCGTGAGCCTGTTACCCGTGCTGCAACAGGAAGTTACGGTAAAGGTGCCGGGCCAGCCAGAAATTGCCGGGTCGACTGCGGCCGTTCCCGAATGGTCTCCGGCCCTGCTGCCGGTGTTGCGCAGGCAGGTTCCTACGGAAGCACCGCCAGCATAATTGTGTGTCGGCCGTCATAGGCAATCCTGCCATTTTGGATTATGATTTCCGAAGATCAAACATTCATCGCTAGGACTGAGTGTGAAGGAGAAATATTCTCCTTCTGACAGTCTCGCAGCGCTTTTCTGTCCGTCGCGAAACGTTACCTTTGACACGTTCCGCCAGCGGATAAGAATACGGTAGAAGGCTCTTGCCTGTAATCCTGTTTCCTGCCTGTAATTTTTTGAAGTTTTGTTTAGGTTGGAGTTCCCTTTGAAGGGAGTTCCAAGGCTACCATTTATACCCCCCGCGGTGCACCGTCGAAGCGACGGTCGCCGACGTTAGCAGGAAGTTTTGGAACGGAGCTTGAATGTCACGCAAAATGTTTCTCCCCCTTGCTGTGCTGGCTTTACTGTTCAGCGCGGTCGCACTCTATTCCCTTTCAGACACCACTCCGACCAGCTGTTATCCACCTCTGAGCCTAGTCACAACCAGCGTTCCTTCGGGAACAGCGGGATCCAGCTATAGCATTGCTCTGGCAGCGACCGGGGGGCAGCCTCCTTATAGCTGGAGCTTTGGCCAGTCATCGTTGCCGAGCGGATTTTCAATCAGTTCGAGCGGAGATGTTACTGGCACCCCGTCTACAGCAGGAACCTACAAGTTCAATGTCGTGGTGTCAGATTCGTTGAAGAGCAGTGTGACCGGTGAGTTGACCCTGAGTGTCGCGGCGGCCCCAACAGGAACGACTGGGACCGGAACCACTGGGACAGGAACAACAGGAACGGGCACGACAGGAACGGGCACGACGGGAACAGGAACGACTGGAACGGGTACCACTGGAACCGGTACGACTGGCACAGGGACAACCGGCACAGGAACCACTGGCACCGGAACGACCGGCACTGGAACAACTGGAACGGGAACGACTGGGACAGGAACGACCGGCACAGGGACAACCGGCACGGGTACGACCACGCCACAGGCAGCGCAACCTATCTTTTCCCCGGTGGCAGGCTCAGTATCGAACCCAACCACAGTGACGGCATCGACCTCGACCACGGCCTGCTCTTCGCATATCTATCTTGGTACGGGCAACCCTCCAACCACGAATCAGAGCACTTATAGCGTTACCACGGCAGTCACTTTGTACGCTTACGTGCATGGCTGTCCAGGGTATCAGGACAGTTCCGTCGGCAACGCGTCTTATACGATTGCCTCGGTTATGGGTGCGACGCCGGTGCTAGGGCCATTCGCCACAACCGGCCAGGTGGGCAACGCAGCATGGTATCCGGCGAATCCGACCTTGAATTTCCAATATCAGAATCCTGGAACTTCGTCCTGGGCGGTGCCGATTTCGATCAGCAATTGCTCTAACAGCTACAACTCCGAGTGCGCTGGATCGGGCAGTTTGACTGTTACCGGCATAACGATCACCGGCGCGAACGCCAGCGATTTCACGCTCGCGGGAACAACCACGGGCACACTGTCTACAGGACAGTATCTATCGCCCACGGTGACGTTCACGCCCACAGCGTTGTCTGGAACCGCAGAAACAGCTACCTTGACAGTGAACTATTCCGGAGCCACCGTTTCCTCGCAAAGCATGACGCTGGAAGGCACCAGTCAGACCATGACCATGTTGTCGTCCAGCGCGTGCCCGACCGCTTTAGCTAGTGGCACGAAGTATCAGCTTGCGGCGAACATCACTTGTCCAAACACAGCCTTTACGGAGGGGAACAACACCAATACGGTTTTGAATCTGGCTGGATACACAATCACCTATTGCAACACTCCGTCGAGTAATCTGGCGGCAGCGGTGTTGATGGACGGCGACAGCCAAGGGCTGCACGTCTATGGCGGACATATCGTTGAGCCGACCGGAAATTTGTGCACGGGAAAAACCTCTGGAGGCAGCTATCTCTACGGTTCCGGGTGGGTCATCAATTCCAGTGACGGATCGAGTTCCGGCAGCTTCGGCACGCAGTTAAGCTTGCTCACCGGCAGTCTGAATGACGGGGCTGGGAAAGTCCTGTTTGAGGAAAGCGGCAACTCCACGAGTTCTCTCTCGACTTCCGTGACGATGGTGAACTACCAGGACAACAGCGAGTATTCATGCAACAACGTAGGATGCCGCGCTGGAGACCAGGACTACCCGATTCTTGTGGATGGCAGCACGAAGGCTGCTCCTACTATCTTTGAGATGATTGGAGGCGTCGGCGGTACACAGGGCGCGACCGTCACTTCCGCTCCCAACTCGATCTGGGAGTACAACACGCTGAACCCCGGCAACGCTGTCGCCACAACTTCAAATGGCTTTGCAATTCAGGACTGGGCGACGGGAGCCACGATTGCTTATAACCAGGTTTTGAGCAGTCCGGGCGTTCCTTGCATCAGTTGTCGAGGAATTCAAATTGCCAGCATCAATACAGCAGTCACGGGCAGCCAGATTCACGACAACTACATTTTGGTCACGCAACTGGCCAACGACGCCGAGTACGGCGGCTGCCAGGGCGGAGGCGGGTACGGCATCCAGTTGAATACCGCCGGTTCGGGACTCGATCTCTCCAACAACATCATCGAGCACAACACCGTGATTGCGACGGACAAGGCGTGCAATGGACCGGCATTTAGCTTCTCGAACGCCACCAACGCGAATGGGCCGAACCAATCGATCGACAACCATTTCGAGTGCGATCTGGCGTCGAGCAGCTCGGGTGTCTATCCGTGCCAGGGCATGCAGTTCCTGGCCAATGAATACCAGCCCGCGCCCAATGGCTCGTTTGTTTCGACGGGCGACACGATTCTGGGCGATACCAGCGCTTTCGATATCGCGTGGGATGGAACAAGCAACTGGACCTGCACGAACTGTACCTTCGGGCCGGGAAAAAATCCGGTTTCCACTGGATCGCTCTTTCTGGATTACGACAATGGAGGGGGTTCCAGCACTACCTATGGCGGCAGCCAGCCGTTCACGATCATCGGTCCGACTTTTACCGGCGGGATGACCTTGGCGCAGAATAATCTCGCATCGCTGGCGATCAACAATCCAACCGGACTGAGTTTTTATTATCTGATCCAGTGGCCGTACAAGGTGACGGTGGAGAAGTCTTCGACAGGGGCGCCCATCAGCGGAGCCACGGTAACGGCGATCGACACGAACTCGGCCGTTGAATGCAGCACGACGACGAATTCCAGCGGCGTTGCAAGTTGCACGCTGAGCCAGACCAAGTACAACATAGCCAGTGGCGCGTATACAACGGCCGGCTACGATCCGTTCGCCGTGTCAATTTCTGCTGCGGGATGCACGACGGACAACTATTCGCTGACGATCACAAGCACGACGACAGCGACGATCCAGTTGGGTGGGTGCTAGGCAGGACCGACGAACGCGACCTGAAACGGCGGTATCGCCGGCGTGCGTGCTTCAGTGATCTGGAATGAAAGCGCTCGATTGTCCAGAGAAGAGAGGGATTTGTATACCGGAACGTGTGCGCCGGAAAAACGATGCAATAAGGTTTATTCATTCGAAAGGTCAGGTTTGCAGGTGACGTCTCTTTAATCCTGCGTGTTCCCTGCCGCCCGCTTGACCAAGCGGCAGCGCACTAATGCCGTTGTACATTCGCGGGTGAACTTGTGGTGAAGATATCTCAAACTTTTGATAGGTACAAGTTCCATGCTGGCGTACCTGAAGGGACTGCTTTCGATCAACTCTTCGAACCTTCTTATGGTAATTTGGTTCAAACCGCCCGCCACCTCGCCGAACCGCGTTGCCCCATCCATCTTGAAGGTGGATCTCCAACGAATCAGCGCTTGCTCTCTGAACATTAGATGTGCCCAGGGAAAGACAGAAAATAGATGTCCGCCCAGCGGGTGATACCATGTTGGTCCAAAGCTGATCAGCACCTCTCCCGCCGGCTGCAGTAGCCTTTCCATGATACGCAAGATCCCGGCCGGATCCGCGAAATGCTCAAAAGCATCAATGGAAACGATAATTTCCGCAAGTTCGTTGGTCGAGGATCCGAACGAGCATACATTTTGGGCACCGGCGGCGAACGCATTTTGTCGCGCGGTTTTTAGAACGTCCTCACGAATATCGACGCCAATGACTCGCTGGGCACCCCTTTGAGCCATTTCAATGGCCTCAATCCCATAGCCACAGCCGAAGTCGACGATTGTTTTCCCTGCGATCCTGTTGAGGAATTCGTCTCCCAATAACATCACAAGTTTCGATTTGCCCTCGTAGACGCTGGGACCCCGATTCGGAAGTCCTGCGTCGATCGCCTTTAAAATCCAATATTGGACGTTTGTGAGCATGTTCCCGTTTATCGGCGCTTTATTCTCATTCTCTAGCATCGAGGGTCCAATTCATGGAGCCTAAAATCGTTTGATGGTTTCTGGTTGAGGGAAATTTGACCGGCGGCGTTGCGCCAATGGTATGCAACCGTATCAAAATATTACACAACGACTGCTGTGGCCGCGGCGAACAATAGCGGCCCGCGTACGTTCTTGCGCGGGGAGGGACGGGGGGATACCGGCGAACAGTTCTGGACCCTTTAGAGGGCCTGGAACGGCGAGCTGCACGAAAATGCCGAATTCGGGCACCAGCACGATCATCCTGACGCACAACCGAGGGCAAGTAAGTGAAACAACTCGGGCGCGAGACTCCGGATTTTTATGCCGGGGATTTGAGCCGACGCATCGTGGCAAGCCAAGCGGGAGGCAGGAAAGTCAGGAGTCCATGCGCCAAGGCATTGATTCCCCTTGTATCCGCAGCCAGGGTTTGGAAGAATCCTTGGCGCGCTTTGGCAAAGTTGCAATCTTCCCAGTCGCATTCGGCGACACGATAGGTAGCATCCCGCAATCCAAACTTTAGCGCGGATTTTTGTTGCGGTGTGTAGCGGTCGCGGTAGTCGCCCAATCGATCCGTCTGCAGCATATCGCGGTACATCAGCTTGCGCTGCTCGAATCGTCGGCGATGGTTGCTGGAGGTGTTCCCTTCGTGCATGCGGCGCATGGTCAGCGGTTCCGGCAAGTACCCGAATTGGCCGCCTTCGACCAGCATCATGAGAAATAATCCAACGTCGTCAATGCCGAAATAGTTGGGAAAACTGAGACCTTTTTCGCGAAGAAAAGATTTCCGGATCATGGTGGCGGACATGAGCGGTACGGCGTAAGTGGCGATCATGGGTGCAAAAAGATGGGCCGGCTGTTTCAGCGCCGAGAAGTGATCGACATAGGTGATTTTCGCCGGCCCCTCCTTGCTGAATTCGATCGCATCGGTATAGGTCATTGCCAGCTCAGGATGCGCAGATGCAAACTCCACATGCTTTTCAATCTTTTGCGGATGCCATAAATCGTCATGATCTACAAATGCGATGAATTCGCCTTGCGCCGCATCGATGCCAGTATTTCGCGCAGTGCTGATTCCGCTTCGACCGAGCCGTATGGACTGCACGCGAGGCGAAAACTTATCCAGAAGCTCTCCGGTTTCGGCAGTGCTGCCGTCATCGACGACGATGATTTCGATATCCTTGTAGGTCTGCGCCAGGACGCTCTCCAAGGTCTGCAGCAACAGGTCGGGCCGGTTATAAGTGGGGATGACGACAGAGATCAACATCGCAAATTACTGAGCTCCCGGATGGATGGTTGAGCCGTGGATTGTTTTCGTTTGCCCATGATCGGGCGGCAGCGTGAAATCACCATGAAACTCCGGCGGCCAGACAAAAAGTTTTCTGGAAGGATCCTGCTGCCACATCTGTACTTGCTTGCTCCAGCTTGGCCCGGCAGGCTTTTCCCAACCGACCCATTGGGGATAAGAGAAATAATCGAAAGCGCCGGCCAATAAAAAGCAGCCGAGCAGACATGCCGCAACGAGTTTTCGCGAATGGACAGCGGTGGTTCGTGCAGCCGCCAGCAGGAGGGCGAGGCCCATCAACACCACACTGGGGAATACATATCGTTCGCCCACGGCGTAGGTTCCACCCACGGCCCCATAGATGGAGAACAACGCCAACCAAATCGACATGATGAGGAGCCACCAGGAAGAACGATCCGAATGATCGTAGGTAGACCAAAGCAGCAGTGCGAGAAATGCGATATCCACGATTGCCCATAGAAGCAGAAACGGCCAGGTGAGAGGCAGATGGTAGCTCATCACGAGCGTTTTGAAATGGCCAAGGGATGTTTGCGCGGTTGATACATACGCGCCCATCTGGTTCAGGACGACGGATAAGGCCAGCTTCTTACTGGTTCTGCCGAAGAACGGCATAACGATGTACTCGACCAGATATTCCGGCGCGATGCCGGAGGGCTGAAAGTTAATGTGCCGAACCCCTGCGTGAAGAGACTCGCGAATGACCAGGATTTGCGTGCATGCGCAGGTGGTGAGCACTGCTGCCTGCAAATATGCGCTTCTGGTTTTTGCAAAGAGCGCTCGCAGCAGAAAAAACGGTGTCAAGAAAGTTGTGACTGGACCAGTCAATCCGGCGAGGGCGAGCGTGAAATTCCGCTGGAGCTGATGGCGATCGGTGCGGGAGAGAAAAACAATGACCGCACAAACTACCAAATAGAACTGACTGTTGACGGTATTGAGCCAAACCTGACGACTGGGCGCTGCCAATAACAAGACAAGTAAGGCAAAGGACTTGATCCTGATCGTGGAGAAAGCCTCACATTGCAGGATGAGCCAGCCGGCAAATACCTGGATGAAAAAAGAGCACCACGTGTCGACCAGGGCGGCATATTGCAGCGGGAAGACATGCGCGGCCAGCAGGGAGCAGAAATTCGGCCACAATGCGTAATAGCCAAGGTGGGGTGAAAACAATGTGGCGGAAACGCCGCTGGACCAGGCGCTGCGAAGATAGACTGTACCTTCCTCGGCCCAGAGCCGGCCATGCACCAGCAGCCAGGGATCACGCAGCGCGACCAGCAGGCTGTAGAGCAGAAGCAGCACACCCTTTTGTCTAGTTGACACCGTGTCGGAATGTTTTTCTGTATGGATCACGTATACATTTCCAGGAAAAGTTCGGCTTGATGGCAATCAGAGATCGTCGCTGTCCTGGAACGCGATGAATTCACCGGTGGCTGCCTCAATTCCGCGATTTCGGACTACACTGAGCCTGCCGCGGCCTGGCCGGATCGGATGAATCCTGCCAGCAAGCTCGCCGAGCGCCTTGTAAGTATCGTCGGTGCTGCCATCATCCACAAAGATTACTTGCAAGTCTTTGTGCGTTTGAGCGAATACGCTGTTTAATGATTCGCGCAGAAACGCAGCCTAGTTGTAACTTAGAACCACCATAGATATCAGCATATTGGTTTATTCTGCCCATCTATTCATTCGCAAGACTTGTCCACATGTCGTGTTCTAACAACTCATCGGCCAATGGCTTGCCAAGTTTGGGCGGGGCTCCGTCGTTCGGATTCCCGCAGTAACTCTGCGCGATTGTAAGTTGGTATGATAAGTGATACTACCATCGTT
>DATJUD010000020.1:0-39609 GCA_035502695.1 Acidobacteriaceae bacterium | reverse complement strand
TTTGAATTTGCTACCAAATGCTACCAAACCGGAGAAAGGAGATTCTGCAAGTTACTGATTTTATGGTGGACCTGGTCGGGATCGAACCGACGACCTCTTCCATGCCATGGAAGCGCGCTCCCAGCTGCGCCACAGGCCCACGAAACTCCCTCTAGTTTACACGAGCGCCCGGAGAACAGAGTGGCCGCTCAACGGACTGCGAAGTTCTGCGGAAGGACTATCCTGACTACAGGCGTTTCCCCGGACGCCGAGGCGCGCTCAACTGCTGCAAGATACGCAACTTATTGTGCTGGCGATTGAAATGCTGGGGGAGTGATGTACGGAATCCGGTTGAAAGCAATACGTAAGGCAACGGCGCGGGTGCGGCCGGCATCCGTGCAAGATATGTCAAAACAGCCTGCAATGGTATGCGCCTCGAATTACGGTCGCCCGGTGCCGCATTTTCGTGCCTGTTGGGTGATAAGAGGCCTGGTGGTGGCATCCGTACCATTGCTGCTGCAGGTTTTGATTCTGACGCCCAGGGCTTCTGCCGCCGCGTTGCAGTCAAACGCTACGGCGCCATCGGCGCAGGTTGGAACGGTTTCGCCCGCAATCAGCGAGTCTCTGCGTCCTGCGTTGGAACAGGTCGGTCATAGCGTGAGTCAAATCCAGATTGATCATTGGAAGGTTTCCAAGAGCTGGAAAGAACAGCTGCAGAGCGACGCTGACTCCATTACCAACGATCTTTCCCATCAACTGCCTGGATTGTTGCAGCAGGCACAGACAACGCCGACCGCTCTGGATGCGCAACTGCGCGCGATGCAAAATGTGGACGCGCTGTACGACGTATTGGTGCGCCTGACCCTCGCTGCCGATCTGACCGAAAAGAAGTCCGATGCGGCACTCCTCGACAGTGCGCTGGAGCGGTTGGAAGCTGCTCGAAAATCAGCGACCGCACAGCTGATGGCCGCCGCCGCACAACAGCATCAGCAATTGGCCGATCTGCAGGCGCGCATCGAGGCCATCCAGGCGAGCCACACTGTTTCCACAACCCACGGCAAAACCATCGTGGTGGACAACGAAGTCCGGCATGAAAGGGTGCATCACTACACGCATCATAAGAAGCCATCCCCTTCGACCAGTTCCAAATCGCAGGAGAAGGCCGCTCCATCGACCGGCGACAAGCCGACTCCGCAATAGATATCCAGATGGTCGTATCCGGCATAGGACGATTGCTGCCGTCGGTCTTCAGCTTCTCGCGCGGCCGGCATACACGAAAAATTCTTCCTGAGGTCGTAAAATAGAAATCAGGTCGCAACCGGCGATTCAGCAGGTGTTCTTGAAACGAGTCTCTTCTCTCCTTTTGCTCGCGGCATTGATCGCCGCCGCTCCAATTCTTCGTGCGCAGAGCGCGCCACATACCCAGGTTCACGATGCAGCCCCCTTAAAGGCGCCTCCGGGGGCTAAGGTGGCGATTGTCGAGTTCGACGATATGGAATGTCCTATGTGCGGAGCAGACAATCCATTGCTGATGGGCGCGGCCGCAAAATATCACATTCCGTGGATCCGCTACGACTTCCCGCTGCCGTTTCACGCATGGAGTTTTCAGGCTGCTGTAGACGCGCGTTGGTTTGACACAAAGTCAAAGAAACTGGGCGATGATTTCCGCAATGCTGTATTTGCCAACCAGCGCAGCATCGAGACGCCGGCGGATTTGCGCGCGTTTGCGGAGAAGTTTGCGCAGCAGCATGGCATAGGATTTCCCTTCGTGATCGACCCGCAAGGGAAGCTGGCGGCGGAAGTGAAGGCCGATTATGCGCTCGGTCAGCGCGTCGGTATCGAGCATACCCCGACTATCTGGATTGTGACGAATCAGACCTCCGGAGTGCCGTATGTTGAGGTGGTCGATCCAAATCAACTGTATGCCATCATCGACCAGGCCATCGCGGAGACGGCGAACGAAGCGCCCGCACACACATCGCACACCCATCACCACCCGGCCGGACAATAGCGGGGTGGTGACTCACGTTGTTGCGCTGCGCTCGAATATGACGGCGATCAGCGGTTGACGTGTTGCATGGCGGACTCTGGATATCGCGGCCCGGCTGCGACTCCCTGCGGAGCCGCTTCCGCAATATGCTTCAGGTCGGCAGGCGTTAGACGAATCGACGCTGCGCCGACATTTTCTTCCAGGTAGCGCAGCTTTTTCGTGCCCGGAATCGGGACGATGTCTTCTCCCTGTGCTAACACCCAGGCCAGCGCCAGCTGCGACGCAGTACAACCCTTCTCGCGCGCAAGCTCCTCTACCTTGTTCACCAGGTCGAGATTGAGTGCGAAATTCTCCCCTTGAAAGCGCGGAGAGTTTCGGCGATAGTCGTCGGCGGGCAAGTCCTCCAGTTTGCGAAAGCGTCCGGTCAAAAATCCACGACCCAGCGGGCTGTAGGCGACAAAGCCGACTCCCAGTTCGCGACATGTAGCCAGGACTTCGTCTTCCGGATCGCGCGTCCACAAAGAGTATTCCGTCTGCAGCGCCGCGATCGGGTGTACCGCAACCGCCCTCCGCAACGTTGCCGGAGCTGCCTCCGACAGCCCGAGATACCGCACTTTTCCCTGACGCACCAGATCCGCCATCGCCCCTATAGTCTCTTCAATGGGGACTTTCGGATCGACACGATGCTGGTAATAAAGGTCGATCATGTCGACGTCCAGCCGCTTCAGGCTGGCTTCGCAGGCGCTCTTTACATAATCGGGATGCCCGTTCACGCCCCCATGCGCGCCCGTCTTGGCATCGCGCACGATTCCGAATTTCGTGGCCAACACAACCTTGTCTCGCCGGTCGCGAATCGCTTTGCCCACCAGCACTTCATTCTTGTGCGGCCCGTACATGTCGGCCGTGTCCAGAAGATTGATTCCCAACTCCAGTGCTCGATGAATCACCGCAATCGAGTCCTCGTCGCTCTCTCGACCGCTGTAG
Organism: Acidobacteriaceae bacterium; assembly: GCA_035502695.1. GTDB lineage: Bacteria > Acidobacteriota > Terriglobia > Terriglobales > Acidobacteriaceae > JAKAAZ01. Next base: position 36,656 of record DATJUD010000020.1, on the reverse strand, counting down.
AAATCGGACATCCCCATGCAGCCTAGCCCTAGTTCTGACACCTTCAGGCTATTTCCCAGTGTTCGTGGCTTCATTGACTACTTCCTCCATTGGCTTGCCATGCTTATATGGATGCCGGTCGCCACATGAAAGTTCAGCATTCAGCGGACACGGGTGTGGAACATGACGAATGCTATACCCCCGCGATGCATTGTGAATTGAATCAATTTGCCCTACAGGAAGTCTTTCTCTTCGCAGTACACTGAACCTACATTCCGCTCTCATGAAAAAACTGCGCGTAGGCATCCTCTTTGGCGGTCGCAGCGGCGAACATGAAGTTTCGCTGCTGTCTGCCGCGTCTGTTCTTCAGGCGATGGACCAAAACAAGTATGATGTCCATCTGATCGGCATTACCAAGGATGGTCGCTGGCTGACCGCAAACGACGCGGCGCATTTGCTGCCTTCCTCGACGGGCGAGGCACAGCATTTACGCGCCGGCGATCCAGAGGCGACTCTGGGCGCTGCGTTGTTGGAGCATGGCAAAGAAGTTGTGGTGCAGCCTGTGCCATCGTCGGCTGAACATGCCGGCAGCGCTCTGGCAACACTACGCGCGAGCGCCGAAAAATCGCTCAATGTGGACGTGATCTTCCCCGTGCTGCACGGCACGTTTGGCGAAGATGGCACAGTGCAGGGCCTGCTTGAGCTTGCGGACATCGCGTACGTCGGCTCCGGTGTGCTCGGTTCCTCGGCTGGAATGGATAAGGACGTGATGAAGCGGCTGTTTGCTGCCGCGAAGCTGCCCATCCCGAAGCACGTAACGCTGCTGCGCAGCGATTGGCAACAGAATCCTCGCCGAGCCATGCAGCGCGTCGAGGCCGCGCTTCGCTATCCGATGTTTGTAAAACCGGCAAATCTCGGCTCGTCCGTGGGTATCACCAAGGCGCATGATCGCAAGGAGCTGGCGGTGGCCATCGATCTGGCAGCCAGTTATGATCGCAAAATTGTGATTGAGATCAGCATCGGCGGCAAGCGAGGCAAAGCACGCGAGCTGGAAGTCGCCGTGCTGGGCAACGACTTGCCGGAAGCATCGGTCGTCGGCGAAGTCATTCCGTGCAAGGAGTTTTACGACTATGAAGCCAAGTATTTGAGTGAAGGCTCACAGTTGATCATTCCGGCAAAACTCACCAAGGCAGAAACAAAGCGGGTCCAGCAGATGGCGATTGATGCGTTTCGCGCCTGCGACCTGTCAGGAATGGCGCGCGTGGATTTTCTGATGGAGCCGGGAATCTCCGCCGGGTCACGTCCGCGGAAAATCTACTTGAACGAGGTCAACACGCTACCCGGATTTACAGCAATCAGCATGTATCCCAAGCTGTGGCAGGCAAGCGGACTTTCATACAACCAGCTAATCGACAGATTGATTCAGCTTGCTTTGGAGCGGCACGAGGAAAAGAAGAGCAATCGCTATGACCTCTAGCTGCGTGTGGTTTCCAGCCTCATCGAAGCCGATCTTTACCGTCTATGCATGATCCGACCGAGGATATTGCTCTCCCGCAGCTGGTGAGAAAGCTCGCACTGTTTCTGACGCTGGTGCTTCTTTTTGAAGGACTGCTGATTGCGGTTGCGCCACGATTCCATTCCGGCAGCGTGCTGCGGATCGCCAAAGATGCCTTGTTTCTGCGGGTGGGCAATGACTCCTCCTATTACATGGCGCAGGGGGACCTGGCCTGGCAGCAGCATCCGAACGCGCTGTACGAAACGGTATTTTTTCAGCGCGGCATCCGTTTTATCTATCCGCCAACATCACTATTGCTGTATCGAGCATGGCAGGCCGCCGGCCGGATAGGCATTTCTCCGTCGATTGCGTTGAACGTGATGTTGCTGCTGGCACTGTTCGGCACGATGGCCGTCGCGGGTGAATTTCTTCTGCGCTTGCTTCCGGAGCCGACGGTTCGCGAGTCGACGCCTGCGGATCGCTGGAAGATTCGCGCGCTCATAGCCGCCCTGGTTTTCGTATTCCTGCCCATCATCGACGCGTACAACCTCGGCCAGATCCAGACATTATTGAATTTTATGCTGATGGCGGCTGCGCTCCTTTGGCTGCGTGGCTCTCGCGTTTCTCCGGCTATCCTGATCGGCCTCACCTGCTGGCTGAAACCGCAGATGATTTTGTTTGTACTCTGGGGACTGCTCCGTCGCCAGTGGCGATTCACAACGAGCCTCTTGATTACTTTTCTTGCCGGAGCTTTCCTCTCAGTGGCTGTTTTTGGCTGGCACAACTCTGTGGAATATGTTCAGGTGCTGCGATACCTGGGGCGGCGCGGTGACTCGATGTTCTGGAACCAATCTCTCAATGGTCTGCTGCATCGCCTGATGCATGTGGGTTCGATCATCACATCGTTTTATGGCTATCCGCCGTTCAATCGGACAATCTATCTGGCTACTATTCTCTCTTCCGCTGCCATGGTGCTGTTGGCGCTCACTGTTCCTGTGCTCCGGAACATGACTGCGACCACCGCCGACTTTCTGATCTATGCCATGGCCTGCACCATGGCCTCCCCGATCGTATGGCAGCACCACTATGGTGTGTTTTTCCTGGTGTTTCTGCTGTGGATTCCCGAGGCTTTGCAACACCGGCGGACGTTGGTCTTTCTCCTGCCAATCTATCTCCTGATGACGGATACCTGGGCGCCCCTCACCCCGCTGATGTTCACACGGTGGACCTTTCTCATTTCACACGTTTATTTTGGCGGCTTGGCGTTGTTTCTCTATACACTGTTCCGAGAACAATCAGATGATCATTCCTCTCACGGCTGCCTTGTCTCCCACAGCGTTTCCTAACTTTGATGCTTCACAATTGTTAACAATTACGCGCCTCATTCCCTGTTTGTTCAACTGATATACTCTGCCCAGAAACCGCGCCTTGAATGCACTCGCCGGAGGTATTTTTCTGACTTCTACTCGCTCCTTGAGCAAAGCCCCGTTTCTCCTTGGAGTGTCCCTCCTAACATTTTCCTTGCTTACCTTTCAGATCGTGCAAACACGCATCCTCTCGGTGATCGCGTGGTATTACATGGCCTTTTTTGCGATTAGCGTGGCCATGCTTGGTATGACGGCGGGCGCCGTCTGGGTCTATTTGCACCGCGAGCGCATTGAGTCGGTGCCGCTACCCGTGACCCTCACAAATTTCACACTCGCCACCGCTGTCGCTATGCCCGCCTCGATTATCGTGCAGTTTTGCCTCATCACCACAATCTCGCTGTCACTTACCACGGTCTTTTCGTGGAGCATATTGATGATCGCCATGGCTGTGCCCTACTTCTTCTCCGGCGTAGTGGTCAGCTTGGCGCTAACCCGCAGTCCCTTCCCCGCCGGTCAAGTCTACGGAGTGGATTTAGTAGGCGCAGCACTGGGATGCCTGGGAGTCATCTTCGTCCTCAACATCATGGATGGCCCGACGGCTGTGATCGCCTCGGCTGTCGTGTGCGGTCTTTCAGCTCTCGCCTTCATGTCCAGCGCCAACGCTGAAGATCAACGGCGCTTGAAATCGGCTCCGTGGTGGCGTCGTCCGGCGCCGATCACGACCGCTTTAGCTGTTTTCGCCATCCTCAATTCCCTGGCTCCAGTCGGCGTTCGCCCGATCCTGGTTAAGGATCACTTTGAGCGCTTCGGTTTCAAGCGATACGAGAAGTGGAACTCTTACTCCCGCATTACCGTCGATCGGCCGCAACTGCGACTCCCCGATCTGTGGAGCGGCTCATCCAAAATGCCGCCGGAGACCCGTGCATGGCAAGCGCTCTTGACGATCGACGGCGGCGCCGGTTCCGAGATGTCTCACTACGACGGCACTCCCCAATCCATTGCCTACCTCCAATACGATCTGGTCGGCCTCGCGTACCGTCTTCCCGGCATCCACAAAGCCGCGGTCATTGGAGTTGGAGGCGGGCGCGACCTATTGACTGCTCACTATTTCGGCGTGCCCGATATCACCGGCGTCGAACTAAATCCAATCATCGTGAATCTGCTCATCAAGCAGCCGTACTACAAAAAGTTCACCGACGTGACTGCCCTGCCAAATCTAAAACTGCATGTCGACGACGCTCGCAGCTGGTTCGACAGCACTCACGAAAAGTTTGACTCGGTGCAGATGAGCATGATCGACACCTGGGCGTCGACTGGTGCAGGCGCATTCACCCTCAGTGAAAACGGACTCTACACGCTTGAGGGCTGGAAGGCCTTCCTCCATTCCCTCAATCCCAATGGCGTCTTCACGGTGAGCCGCTGGCACAGCCCGAGCAATGCCGACGAGACTGGACGCATGATCGGTATGGCCGCTGCCGTCCTTATGGACTCCGGCGTGAAAGATGTCCGCCCGTATATATTTGTCGCGAACGCCGACTATATGGCGACCCTTGTGCTTTCGAAGAAGCCGTTCACACCTGAGCAGTTGCGCATCCTGCACGATACGGTGCGAAACCTAGGCTTCAACGTACTCCTGGCCCCCGATCAACCGCCTCAATCTCCGCTCCTGCGCGCCATTGTCGATAGCCCGAATCGCACCGCCTTGGACCGTGTCCTGGAGGGAAACTATCTCGACCTCAGCGTGCCAACAGACAATCGGCCATTTTTCTTCAACCAGCTGCGTTTCCGAACCATCCCGAGCGCTACACTGCGCATGTTCCATCGAACTCTAGCTGTCCATTCGCTGGAGGGCAATCTGATCGCTTCCCTCGTGCTCGGACTCATTCTCTTTATCTCGATCATCGCCGTGATTGTCACCATCCTTCTGCCTCTCAGGGGCGCGGTTCGGGAGTCTCCGCAGTCTTTGGTCGGTGTCGGCAGCTTGTATTTCTCGCTGATCGGAATGGGCTTCATGCTAGCCGAGATCGCGCTGCTCGAGCGATTCGGCGTGTATCTGGGCCATCCTATTTACTCACTGAGCGTGTGCCTCTTCAGCCTCATTCTGGCCTCTGGACTTGGCAGCTTAGCATCCGACAGACTCAGGTTAAACGCACGTGTCAAGCTACTTCTATGGGGTAGCATCACCGTCATTTATTTAGTAGGCATGGCGCAGCTTTTGCCCGCGCTCCTCGAGTCCACCACGGGACAAGAACGTCTGGTGCGCATAGGGATTTCCATGGCTATCATCATGCCGTTGGGATTTCTTCTCGGTTTTGCATTTCCTACTGGACTGCGTCTGGTTGAGGTCGTTGACCGTCAACCTACACCCTGGTTCTGGGGCATCAATGGCGCAACCAGTGTTCTCGCGTCCGTGCTGGCCGTGATGTTCAGCATGGCGCTGGGCATTAACGTGACCATACTCATCTCCGCTGTCTGCTATCTTCTGCTTATTCCTACAAGCTTTGCCCTCCTGGGAATGGGACAACGAGCGAACGATCCGTCTCGCGGCGACGTCCTCGCCCGAACGCGCGACTAAACCTGTACCGGAACACATGAAATGAGAGACCTCCTTCCCCATCCTGTTTTGGCCTGGCGCCAAGCTGCCGACAAGCGCCAGCAGATTTCCGAACTTCTGTGACAGGCGCTCCCTATGAGGAATCAGTCTGCAACGGTCGTTGAAAAGTCGAGGTTTTCCAGCGCACACTACGCTAGCTTGGACGGTTTGAGAGGAATCGCGTTTTTACTGGTCTTCTTTCATCACTACGGTTTGACCTCACACTCCACGCAGCCGGCGATACTCAAGCTGGAGTGGTTGGCGGGTGGAGGCTGGGCTGGTGTTGATCTTTTCTTTGTGTTGTCAGGGTTTTTGATTACGGGAATATTGTTAGATACGCGCGAGGGCAATCACTATTTCCGGAATTTCTATGCGCGTCGAGTACTGCGAATCTTTCCGCTCTTCTACGGGGTGTTGCTGCTCTTACTGCTGGCCACGCCAATCCTGCATTTGCAGTGGCGTCTCGGCCACATCCTGTATTTTTTCTACTTAGGCAATATCGCCGGGCATATTGATCCCTCGTTGAACTTCGTTTTGCCTGCGGTCAACCTGACACATACCTGGTCGCTTGCGGTTGAGGAGCAATTCTATCTTGTCTGGCCTGTGGTGATCTTGCTGGTGCCGAACCGCAGAAGTCTAATCAAAGTCTGCTGTGGGCTGATTGCGTTCGGCTTTGTATTGCGCGCCTGGTTGTTACTGGCCGTGCCAGGTGCGTCAATCGAGTGGTGCTATGGAGAGCTTCCCACCCACGCAGACGGGTTGCTCTGCGGCGCCATTCTCGCCGTGCTGATTCGAAGCACCGCCCTGCAAGAATTGGTGCGTCGGTCACGCTGGATCGTGGCGCTCGCATTCGCAGGCCTTGCCGGACTAGCGGTAATCAACGGCGGATTTAACTACCATACCCGTTCGATGACGCTATTTGTCTATCCACTGCTGGCAGTCTTTTTCTCTGGGATTCTACTGAGGACATTGCAGCCTGGCACGCTTTTCCACGGTGTCGGCGATTGGCGAGTTCTGCGCTTCTTTGGGAAATACAGCTACGGGATGTACATCTATCACGAAATACTGTCCCCTTTCACATTCCGCTATTTAGGAATCTTGCAACGCCAATTGCACTCGGTTGTCTTGGGAGGTCTCGCGTATGTTGCGCTCGCATTGGCCGGAACAACGGCTGTCTCTGTTTTGAGCTATCAAATGTATGAGAGCAAGTTCCTAAAGCTGAAGAGCCGATTTCCGTATCAACCTCGCGTCCAGGAATCGAAGGTCGAAGCCGGATAGGTACACCTCGCTTGTCTCCGCGACGTAAGCTTCTGTTGTGTCTACCGGTCTCCAGCCTGATTGCCCGCGTGGGCAAAGAAATGGGGGCGACCGCAGACCGGAATTCGCAAATGATCCGACGGGGCGCTGTCGGATAGTCGGCGTATCCGGGTCAATCTCAGCATGGACAGGACCGATCCGTCTGGGCTCCTCCAGTTTCCTTCCAGTAGTGTCGCGTCTTACAATGGGGCCATGACGCTGCTCGACGCACCAAGGTACGACGCGCGCAAGGCACTTATCCGCCGCAACATCATTATCGGCATTCTCATCGCCATTCCATTTGTTGCCTTCTTCACCTGGTACTGGTGGAACTGGCCGGAAGAGCACCGCGTCAATCGGTTCTTTCATGCGATTGAAGCCAAGGATTACTCGCAAGCGTACGCGCTGTGGAACAACGACCCCGATTGGCAGCAGCATCTGGACCGCTACAAGTTGTATACCTTTGACCAATTCAAGTCAGACTGGGGTCCGTCCGGGGATTACGGCGTCATCACTAAAGCCAAAATCGTGGTGACCAAGGAATATGGAAGCGGCGTGATCATTGGCGTGCGCGTCAACGACAATCCTAAGACGCTATTCCTCTGGGTAGAGAGGAACACAAAGACCATCGGATATTCCCCCGTCGAACTACGCTTCTGAATTTCATCCACTCGACAGCGAACGTGTGTTTATTTCACGCCCTCGAAAACATAGACCATCTCCCCTGAAGAGAGCTCGCTGCTTCAACATCTCTCTCTACAATCGGACGGGGAGGTGCAGTCAGATGACTGAAAAGCAACCCGGTAGCATCGCAGCACTGCCCAAGGTACTGAAAGAACTCGCTGTCGATACTCGCGTAACGGTTCGCCGAGAGGGCGTTCCGAAGACCGACGGCGCGTGCATCGTGTATTGGATGCAGCGCGCTCAGCGGGGCGTCAACAATGCCGCAGTCGATTGTGCCGCCAATATTGCGAATGAACTCAGCTTGCCGCTACTCGTTTATTGCTCCGTCATCTCCAACTTTCCCAACGCAAATCTCCGCCATTATGTTTTTCTGAATCAAGGTTTGCCGGATATTGAGGCCGATCTGGCCGAACGTAACATTTCCTTTATCGTGCGACGACCGCCGGATAATTTCCTGGAGAAGTTTCTGGAGGAGGTAAATGCCGCCATTCTCATAGGTGACGAAAATCCCTGTCGCGAACCGGAGCGATGGCGCCAGGTCATCGCAAAACGTCTGCGCATCCCTTTTTGGACGGTCGACGCCGACGTCGCTGTTCCCAGCAAACTGTTTCCCAAGCCGCAATACGGCGCCTATGTGCTACGGCCCAAACTCTATCGTGAGTTGCCGAACTATCTTCATCCCTTGAAAAATCCAAAGGCTCAGTATGCATGGGCGCGTCCGATGAATTTCGAAAGTTTTCCGGTTGACGCCGACATCACTGCAGGTTGGAAGAAGTTCGATCGGACGGTGGCCCCCGTGGAAGGGTTTATCGGCGGCTCGCATGCGGCGCGCAAACGGCTGAAATTTTTCGTTCAACATCTTCTGGCGGATTATGACAAGCAGCGCAATCAGCCGACTGTGGACGGCTCGAGCCGTCTTTCTCCCTATCTCCACTTTGGGCACATTGGACCGACAGAAATCGCGCTCGCTGTCGACACGGCCGCGAAGAAGCACCCGCAATTGAAAGAAGCGCGTGATTCGTTCTTCAACGAGCTGCTGGTCTGGCGTGAGCTGGCAGTGAATTTTGTAAAATACACGCCGAACTACGACTCTGCGGAATGCGCGGAACCGTGGGCACATCAGTCGCTCGCCGAACACGTGTGCGATCAGCGGGAGTGGACCTATTCGCTGCAACAATTGGAGCGCGGCGAAACGCACGACGACCTGTGGAATGCGTCGCAGTTACAGATGGTTCATTTTGGATGGATGCACAATTACATGCGCATGTATTGGGGGAAGAAAATTCTGGAATGGTCGCGCGATCCGGCAACAGCGTTCACACATGCGCTTGCGCTGAATGACAAGTATGAGCTGGATGGGCGCGATCCCAACGGGTACGCTGGGATCGCATGGGCTATCGTGGGGAAATTCGATCGTCCCTGGTTCGATCGCCCCATCTTCGGAAAAATTCGCTACATGTCGGCGGCGTCCACCGGCAAAAAGTTCAATTCCCAAGGCTACGTCGCCATGGTTCGCGAACATGCAGCTTCCGGCACGCTATGGTGATTGCTTGAAACTATTTCGAAAGTCGCAGCATCACGACCCCATGCCTGGGAACCATCGCGGTGTACGAGCCATTCAGCGTTCCAAGATCTTTATGCGACCATAAATCGCGCGCATGAACAGGGCCGTCGAAGCCCACCGATTTGAAGTGCACTGTGATCGGGTATTCGGCCGTGCTGCGATTAAACAGTGCTACCGCCTTCGCGCCGCCTTCCAGCGGCTTCATCCATACTTCAAACGGTCCAATTGCGCTCACCCGGTCTCCTTGAATGCCCAGGCGATCTTGATCGACAGCGATCACATCCTTGTTCATCAGGATGCTCCTGGTGGTCTCATCCATTTTGCTCAGATCGTTTCCAGCCAGCAATGGCGCGGCCAAAATCGCCCACAAGCTCATGTGGGTGCGGTATTCATCGGGCGTCATGTGGCCATTGCCGACTTCCAGCATGTCAGGATCGTTCCAATGTCCGGGCGCCGCGTATTTTGAAAGCCCTGCCTGCGCAAATCCAATCACCGACATGCGGTCGTAGCTATCGTTGATGTCGCCGGTGGTGCGCCACAGGTTTCCGCCAACCTTCGGGCCCCAATTCCACACCGCGTCAAAACCATATTGGCACAGGCTGAATACGATAGGACGGTGCGTGTTGAGCAATGCCTGGTGCATTTTTTCGTAGGCCGCTTGCATCATTTGCCACTGTTTCTGCTGGTCATTGGGAGCTGCCTTTTGCATGATGGCGTCATAGCTGCACAGGTCATACTTCAAATAATCGATGCCCCATTTCGCATAGGTATTTGCATCCTGCTGTTCATGACCATAACTGCCAGGATAGCCGGCGCACGTTTTCGGGCCGGGTGAAGAATAAATTCCAAGCTTCAATCCCTTTGAGTGGACATAATCCGCCAGCGCCTTCATGTCCGGAAATTTGCTGTTAGTCGTAATGTTTCCCTGCGCGTCGCGCGGCCCTTCCCAGGTGTCGTCGATATTCACGTAGATATAGCCGGCATCGCGCATGCCACTCGACACCATGGCATCCGCGGCGGCGCGAACATCGGCGTCCGTCACCTTGCCGGCAAAATGGTTCCAGCTATTCCATCCCATTGGAGGTGTGGCTGCCAGCGTGTCGGATTGTGCGTAGGCTGAGCCGGCGGGCAAGAGACATAGTGCTCCCAAAAGCAGCAAGCCAGGAATAGCAAGACGTAGATAATGACGCATAACTGTCCTCCGAACGTCGAATCAATGATTCAGCAACCGTCCACCATGGTATCAGTGAGATTCGAAGCGGTCTCGCTGTCGCTGCGCCATCCAGTTGCAAATTGCGTTCAGATCCGCGACTGGCGCCTGCGTGAACGGAATGGTATGCATGTACGGCGGCGGTCCGAACTCCGGAACCAGCGTGGAAACTTCGCGCCCGGCAGCCGCCTGCGCCTTCCATATTTGCTCCCACCATTGTTCATGCACATCCAGATGATGACTCCACTCGGGAGCGCGAGGATCCGGCACTTGCGGACCTTCTTCAAAACCCACGCGCGCGTGCAGGTGCCAGCAGTGGTCGGCGCATAGCTGCAAAATATCCTCGCAGTCCGGCAGCAGTCTTTCGGCGACACAGACCCAGTGGCTGTAATCGCAAGTCAGCTTCAGTGAAGGAAATCGATGCAGAATCCGCTGCGTATTCCAGGGATTGGAAAAGTAGCGTAAACGATGCGTCTCATGAGAGATCGGAATGCCGAGCTCCGCTTCCATTTCTAAGGCCGCACCATAAAAGTCCTCCGCCTGGGTATAGCTCCACGCATCGGATCCGGTATGAGCGTTAATGAATAGGGGATTGTCGTCGAGGCATTCCTCAATCTGGCTTCTCAGCGACAACAAATGTTCCGCAACCGTTCCAGACGGAGTGAACTGATTACTGAAGACCTGCGGAATCCAGGCGAAACCTTCTTCTCTTAATGTCTGCCGGAAGAGATTTCTGTCCGGCAGAATGAACAGCGGCGTTTCGAGCGCCTCATAGCCTTCCTTATGCCACTCCGCGAGGTACGGAGCGAAACCGCTCGAGAGGTCCACGCCCCAAAGATGTCGGACCAGCAGAAGTTTCAGAAGGATTCCCGCCTTTCAAATAGATTCCAGCGCAGTGAAAACGCCGCCCCATCCATGCCACGTGATTTCGGACGACTTCCGCTCCAGTCTACAATGCGAATAGGACGTCCGACCCGCTGCAAGCCGCTGTACACGAGGTCTTGGCCTCGAGACCACCGGACGACCTGCATATTGAATGGCCGCGATCAGCACACCTCCGTTTCACGTTCTCACCAAGCCCATCGGTCCAATCTGCAATCTCGATTGCAAGTACTGTTTTTATCTGGAAAAGGAAGCCCTCTATGCTAATACCTCGAAGTGGGCGATGTCTGCGGACGTTTTGGAATCGTACATCCAGCAATACATTCAACAACAAAACACGGATGTCATCCACTTTGCCTGGCAAGGTGGCGAGCCCACGCTGCTGGGGGTCGACTACTTTCGCAACATAATCTCGTTGCAGGCGAAATATTCGGACGGCAAGCGGATCGAAAATGCCTTTCAGACCAACGGCGTTTTGCTGAACGACGACTGGGCCGGCTTTTTCGCGGAGAACAATTTTCTTATCGGCATTTCGATCGATGGACCCAGGGAACTGCATGACGCGTATCGTGTCGACAAAGGCGGTCAGCCGACGTTTGACCGTGTAATGCGCGGCGTCAGTTTTCTGAAGAAGCATTCTGTTGCTTTCAATACGCTGACCACGGTTCACCGCAAGAATTCCTACAATCCGCTCGAGGTCTATCGCTTTCTCAAAGAAAGCGGCAGCGGATACATGCAATTCATCCCCATCGTGGAGCGCATCTCAACCCACACCACGCAGGCTGGCATGGTGCTGGTTTCGCCCAGCTTTTCGGATCGTTCCAGAGTCTCCGACTGGTCCGTCGAGCCAGTCCAGTTCGGGCGATTTCTGTCAGCCATCTTTGATGAGTGGGTGCACAACGATGTGGGGAAGACGTTCGTTCAGCTCTTCGATGTATCGCTGGAAATGTGGCTTGGCATGGATGCCAGCCTCTGCATCTTTCGCAAAACCTGCGGTTCTGCGCTCGCCGTGGAACATAACGGCGACCTCTATTCTTGCGATCACTTCGTCTACCCCGAAAATCGGCTAGGCAATATCATGCAGCAGGCGATGGGAGTGATGGTCGAATCGCCGCAGCAGATCCAGTTCGGACAGGCCAAGAACGACACACTGCCGAACTATTGCCGACAGTGCGAAGTGCGATTTGCCTGCAACGGAGAATGCCCGAAGCATCGTTTTGCGACCACACCGGATGGCGAGGCGGGACTGAATTATCTATGCGCCGGATATAAGAATTTCTTCACTCACATTGATCCATATATGCAATTTATGGCCGCACAACTGCGCCAGCAGCGCGCGCCGGCCAATGTGATGGAGTGGGTTCGCATGCGGGACGCTGCGGCATCGCAGTCCGGCAAGCCTGGAAGGAATGATCCGTGCCCTTGCGGCAGCGGCAAGAAGTTTAAACGCTGCTGCGGGCTATCTGCATAGAAGTTCTGAACTCTTAACTAGAGAGCCACACGGGCTAGAGTCAGCGATTTTCCGGAAGCAAGCCCGATGTTTTCTGGTATTTTTAATCCTCCTCAAATATGATGACAAAAGAAGTCAAATCTGGAGGCTTCTCATGGCCACAGCCTACGTCATTCCGAACATTGCCGGCTACCCATTCAATATCCTGCCGGATCTTTCCAATGCAAAAGTACGCGAACGCCTAAGCCCCTCCGCTATCCGAGGCTTTGTTCGCATTATGGAGCGCTGGGGCGTGAAAGAACTGAGCGCACGCAAGTTGCTGGGCGGTCCATCAGCGGGAACCTACTACGGATGGAAAGCGCATCCCCAGGGCAAGAAGCTCGACCAGGACACGCTGACGCGCATTTCCCTGGTGATTGGCATCTACAAGGCACTGCATATTTTGTACAGTGACAAGCTCGCAGATGCCTGGGTCACGCTGTCGAATCGCGATCCCATGTTTCGCGGAGAAACGCCGCTCGCTTACATGGTGGAGCAGGGTCAGCCCGGAATGATCCACGTGCGTCAATTGCTGGATGCGTGGCGCGGTGGCCAGTGATTCCTCCGATCACTCCGGTTCATCTGCGTGCAACGCACCGCATGATCGCGGCGAAGTACAGCGAGAGCGGCAGTGTTCTATCTTCCGTCAGCGATAACGAATCTATGCTGGCGGACTTGGCGGAACTGGATGGCGCGACCAACGATCGCTTGCTGGGCGAGGAAGGCCTGCTGCCTGGAATCGGCGTGCACGAACTGGTCTACGGTGTGCGCTACGCGTCGATTGTGAACGCTGCCTTCACCCATAAAAATCCTACCGGCAGTCGCTTCAACGATGGAACTCGCGGGGCCTGGTATGCCGGTGTGGAACGGGCAACCTCGATTGCGGAGGTGGCGTATCATCGCGCTCGGCAGCTCAAGAATATCGACTGGAAAGAGGAAGAGCCCTCCACCTACGACGACTATCTGGCGGATTTCACTACTGAATTTCATGACTTGCGCGGCGTCGATCGCGAAGGAGCCGCACGTCAATTCAAGAAATTCCTGAAGCCAGGTCCGGTGCCGGCCTGCTATGCGGAATCGCAGCAGCTGGCGCGAGCCTTGCTCGCTTCCAGGTCGAATGGATTGATCTATCCCAGCGTTCGCAATCCAGGTGGTACCTGCATAGCGTGCTTTCGGCCGGCGCTGGTCTATCACGTTCGCCGAGACGCGCGGATCGAACTCCGCATTCAGGTGGATGGCGATTCAATTCGGACGCATACAAAAAAAGTGCGTATTCCGGAGGAATGAAAATTTGCGGAATCGATCGGCGATTTGCCGATGGATCTAGCCGGTCGCAAGATGGTGGCGAACATCCGCGCCGCGCACCCAGAAGATGACATCCTCGGCGATATTGGTGGCGTGATCGCCCACTCGTTCCAGGTTTCTCGCAATCAACACTACGTTCAATGCTTGCTGCGTATATTCCGGCTGGGCTTTAATGTATCGCGTCAGTGTGTGGAAGATATTGCGATTGAGTTCATCGACGTCATCATCCATCAGCAACACTTTTTCCGCCAGCGCCGCATTGCCATCAATGAAAGCCTGCAGTGCATTCCTAACCATAGTGGCCGCCTGGGTCGCCAGCTTGGGAATATCGACGGGCAATTCGACCGGAGGAACTGTTTGCAGGTCGCGGACGCGTTCGGCAATCTTCACGGCGCGGTCGCCCACTCGTTCCAGGTCGGCATTAATCTTGATCACCGACAAAATAAATCGCAGATCAATTGCCATCGGCTGCTCCATGGCGAGCAGATCGAGCGCCATTTGGTCGATGTCTCTCTCCATGCGGTTGATCGCAGGCTCCGAACGCATCACCAAATCGCAGATGGAAGTATCGCCGACGCGATAGGCCTCGATGGCGCGCTGGGTCGCTTGCTCGGCCATACCGGCCATGACCAGCAGCTTCTCTTTCAGGTCATCGAGATTTTGGTGAAATCGGGTACGTGTCATCCGAACCTGCCTGTAATGTAATCTTCTGTCCGTTTGTCTGTCGGGTTGGTAAAAATTTTGGTGGTTGCATCAAACTCGACAAGATACCCGTTCAAAAAGAACCCCGTCATCTCCGCGACGCGTGCCGCCTGTTGCATATTATGCGTCACGATGACGATCGTATAGTCCACCTTCAGCTCAAAAATCAGATCCTCAATCTTCGCGGTTGAGACCGGGTCCAGCGCCGACGCCGGCTCATCCATCAACAATACCTCCGGATCAATGGCTAACGCACGCGCAATGCAAAGACGCTGCTGTTGTCCTCCGGATAGAGATGCGCCCGACTTGCTTTTCCAGACGTCTTTTACCTCCTCCCACAGTGCGGAACGTCGCAGGCTCCGCTCCACAATCTCGTCGAGTTGCTTTCGCTTGTAAGTGCCGCCCAGCTTCAGCCCGGACGCGACGTTGTCATAAATCGTCATGGTCGGAAACGGATTTGGCCGTTGAAATACCATCCCAATACGGCGGCGGATGGCTGACGGCATTGCGTCGCCATATATATCCAGATCCCCCAGCTTCACCGATCCGGTCACCCGTGCGATGGGGTTGGTCTCATGCATCCGGTTCAAGCAGCGCACGAAGGTCGATTTGCCGCAGCCCGATGGGCCAATCAACGCGGTCGCCTGATTCGCCGAGATCTTTAGCGTTATATCGTGCAGAGTATGTGTCCCGCCGTACCAGGCATTCAAATTCTGCACTTCGATTCCTGCTCCCACGTACGCCCCCGACCTCGTTCTTAAATCCTGCTCGACTCTTGTCTCATCCGTTTGACGTCGCTCGCGCCGCCTGTTTCAACGGTAGGCAAAACGAATCGTCATCCCAGGGCTTTCGTCGAAGCCGGGAACGCGAAAGCCTTCCTGACCTTGAGGCTGGGTAGTTGCCGCAGCGACTTGCGGCTTGGCGGACGCGATCCATCGCCGACCCGTATGTGGAAGGCTATCAATCTTTTGTAAACAAGCGATGAATCGACATTGTAGATCAATTCAGGCCGGGCAGGGGATGGATGATGATTCCATGAAACTCAGATTCCAGCCAGAGACCCGGTGATTTCAACCAGGGGATAGCCCTCCTGCTTCCAGCCGTCGAACCCTCCGCGTAAGGGGCGGATGCGTTCGATGCCGAAGCGGCGCATGGTCAGGGCGACCCTCGCGCTGGTGGCCTCGCTGGGGCAGGTGCAGTACAGCACAATGTCTCGATCGCGCGGAATCTCTGCATTGCGAGTGATCAACTCATTGGGAGGCAGGCAGACAGCGCCCGGCAATACCCTGGGATCGGGCAGAATATCGAGCGGATGGCGCAAGTCGATAATGAAGGGATTGTCTCCACGATCGATCATGGCTTTCAGCTCTGTGGGTTCAATCCGCAACGTCCGAATCCTACGCAGAAACTGCTGCTGCCGGATCACGCGGGCAATAATAATCCCAATCACCACCAGAACGACCAGTCCAAACGCTGAACGGCCGAGCCAGTGCAATATCGCCGCATTGCGGCGGATCGCGTCGCCAAAGAACCTTCCAATCAGAACGAACGACGTGACCCATAGAAAGGATCCGGCCATATCGTAGGCAAAGAAGACCCGATACTTCATCTTGCTTTGGCCGGCCAGCGGAGCTGCCATCGTGTTCAGGCCGGGAATAAACTTCGCGAACAACAGTGCAATCGGTCCGTGTTGCACCAGAAGATCCTCTGTTCTGCGAACGCAGGAGGCAGCCTCCAAAGAAAATTTGCAGATCCAGCGGGTCACTGCTCTGCCGTATCGGCCGCCCAACCGAAACCAGACGAAGTCCGCAATGGCACACCCCGCCATGGCGGCAATCACGATCCTGCCGATCCCCATATGATGGGTCGCTGTTAACGTTCCCGCTGTTAACAGGATCGGCGAACTCGGCAGAGGAACACCCAGTTGTTCTACTAGGACCCATACGAACATGATCCAATAGCCATACTCGAGAAAAAACTGAACCGTAAGATGCATTGAAGTCAAATGCCTCGAACAAATCCTGAACAGGTTCACCCAAGGGAAGCTGAATCAGGCACGCCTTTTTGTCAGGAAAAATCCCATTGAAAATCCGTCGGCTCCCGGCAACCCATTTCTGACTCTGCTCTGGAGGCCCGCATACGTCAGATGCCTGAATTTACAAAAAGGACCGCGACAATTTCAATGTGATCCGGGCGCCGGCGTCGCCTCCAGCACGGCTGCCGGGGAGGTCGCCCAATAGCTTGTTCTTGCCAGCACTCTTACTTGCAAAGGCTGTCGCAGCTTCACATCCAGCACATGCATCCCCGGACTCTGGTCGGAGGGCCGGAAAGTGATCATGTAGCGATTATGCACCTGGTTGGCCAGCATGGCTATCTGGCGATCGAGCTGTTTTCCGCTGTTGAAACGAAGGTATTGGCCGCCTGTCATATGCGGAATCGCTGCGGCAGTGTTCTTTTTGAGCGCTGCAATTGCCATTTTTAGAGCCGGCAGCAGCTGGAACCCATTCCCTTCTGGCGCAGAAAACTCAAGCGCATCTTCCCGTCCTGGGCTGAATGCCAGGCTGTACACGATCACGTCGCTTTCGCCGATCTTGCGAATCACTTCCTTCATCGGAGTGACGCTGCCGCTGTCCCGGGTTTCGCTCAGCAGTACGATGACTCGCTGGTTTTGCGGCGGCTCGTCCTTCAACATATCGACCGCGTACCAGACCGAATCCAGGATGGCCGCACCGTCATCGCCAGGCTGAATGCCATAGATCGCCTGCTGGATTGCGTCGGGATTACTGGTGAAATCCAGCAACATCCTGGGCCGACTGTCGAACTCCACCACAGCGACCCGATGCTGGGTATTGCCTGCCAGCGCATCGATCATGGTCGGCAGGCCTTGATATTTATAGAACTCCCGTACGGCGGAGCGTCCCACCTGCAACAGCACCACTATGGAGATGGGTTGCGCGTAGGTTTCCGTGTCGAGATGGATTTTCTGCTCGACTCCGTTATCCGTGACCAGGAAATCCTTCGCGGTCAAATTGAATACCGGTTCTCCGGTTTTGGCCTCCACCAGCGTCGGAACCAGCACCAGGTTGGTGCGTGTCCGCAATGTCGGAATCTGTTGCGCATGGCCCAACCCAGGCGCACTTGCCAGAAAATACACAAAAACCCATCGTGCCAGACGAACGGAAAGCCATCGCCGCATGTTCCATTTCTACACTGTCGCGGCGTCGTATGGGGAGGCAGCACCAACGTCACTTCTCATCCCCAGAAAAGAAAACCACGCAGCCAGTTGCACTGCGTGGCTATCCCGAAAACTGCGCTGGAGCGGTTACCTCCCAGCATGTACCAGCGGCATATTCACCAGGTGTTCGCTGGTGAACCAGACCTGCAGCTCATTGGTGCGGACAACTTCGCTCACCAGAATATCGTTGGTTCCATCGTCTCCCTTTTCCGTAGCTTCGCGAGCCAGCGAGCGCGCCGTCACGATGATTTGCTCATGTGCTTCCAGCAGCTCGGAGATCTGGATAGGAACTTCCTGTCGTCCACGAGGCGGCCGCTTCAAGCGAGTCAGCTCGGCCACGTCATGGGCCATTGCAACGCTGACGCCACCCAGGGTTTGAATGCGCTCGGCAAGCGTATCCACTAATTCTGCCTGCTCGCCATAATGCTTATCGAAGAGAAGGTGAAGCTGGTAAAACGTGGGTCCGCTCACCTGCCAGTGGCTCTTTTTATACAGGTCGCGCAATGTGATGGTGTCGGCCAGCAACAGGTTCAGCTCTTCCGTAATTTGCTGCCGAACTTCGGCGCTGAGCCCAATCGAAAGGTGTGGAATGACGGTTCCGAATTTCTGAATTTCTCCGCCATGTTGATTGGCGCGTGGAGTGATGTGATCGGTCGAAGAGGAATTTCTGGTTGCAGTAGGCATAATGTTAGCTCTCCTTGTTCGCATTCAGTTAGATGCTTTGGCCAGTCGACGGATACGGGAAAGAAGCAGCGGACGTTCGGAGTCGACTGGAGGCGAACATTGAACTGTACCACTTATCGATGAATACGGCGCATACGTCCGCCGGCTTCCAGCCGATAGATTTCATTGCGCCACAATACGTTGCGACTGCAGTAGCTGGTTGCCCAGAACAGAAGGCCGAGCAGGTCTCGAACCGGATACAAAAACACGCTCGACGCCGCGGATTTTTCTCGCACAACACTGCGGCTGATATCAAAGGCCAGAAGCATGCGCGTGCCGACGCTCCACAACAGCGCAGCACCCGACAACAGAAGCCAATGAGGTGGCCGCAGGCCGCAAAGCGCCGCCGCTGTCAGCAGTCCAAAGGGAACGCTGAACGTCAGCGCCGTGCCCAGGTGGCCCTTGGGCCGCGAAAAACGTGTGCTCTTCATCCAGCGTGCCTGGTGTTGCATGGATGGCCAGAAGTCCGCATGCAGGACCACGTGATCGATCACATGCCGCGACAAGACCACCGTGTGACCACGTTCCGCTACCCAGTTACCCAGCAGAAAATCGTCGGCGCAGTAGTCGCCCATCGGCAGAAATCCGCCGATTTCGTTCAGGCACGATCGTCGGATTGCCATGGTTGGGCCCAGCGCAAACTTCATCCCCTCCAACATGTCTGCCACCAAGACACCGGCGCTCATTTCAATGGACATGGCGGCGGCCTCAATCCGCGACCACACTCCGCCCTGTGCCGCCACACCGCGGTAGAGGCAAGTGACTGCGCCGACAGATGAATCGGCAAAGGGCGCCACCACCTCGCGCACATAGTTGGAATCCACCCGGACGTCACTATCGCTGATGATCAGCACATCGTACTTCGCCGCCTCCGCCATCTTCTGCAACGACAAAATTTTTGCATTCGGCACAGTCGGTTCGCCGCTGGAAAGAAATTGCACCGGCACATGAGGGAATCGCGCAGCGACTTTCCGGGCAGCGATCAACCCGGCATCGTCAGGCCGTCGCGCGCAAAAGAGAATTTCGTACGTGGGATACTGCTGCTGAAAAAAAGTCGCGAGGTGGGCTTCCAGATCGGGCTCCGCTCCGTGCAACGGCTTCAACAGGCTGACCGGCAGCTCGAAAACCGCAGAAGAAGTCTCGGTCTGAGTAAACCGGCGAACGGCCAGGAATGCCAGCGCCGTGTATACGCTGGAAGTGACTAGGCCGAACAGGCCGATTCCCAAAACAAAATCGAGCAGTAGTTTCATGAAGGGCAGAACAGATGATAGAAGATGGGCCGCAGGATTGCGAAGGATTTGCACACCGGCAGTCGCTTATCAAAGCCGAAAGCAGATGCCGCCAGCCTGCCGACGTGCCAGTCTAGGAATGCTTCTTGGAGTCGCGTGCCTGCACTGGGACAATCACCGGACGACGCATCGGAACTAGGCCTTGTTCCGCCGCGACCCCTCCCGGCGGCACCCGCGTCAGCATTTCTGTCCGCACATAGTCGACGAAGCTCTGCATCTGTCGATTCATTTCCTCCATACGTTCCCGCATCTGCAGCACGATGGCAATTCCAGCAATGTTGACTCCCAGATCGCGCGCCAGGTTCAGAATGAACTCCAGCCGCTCCAGGTCTTCTTCGGTATAGAGGCGCGTATTGCCTTCGGTGCGCGACGGCTTCAGCAAGCCTTCGCGCTCATACAGCCGCAGCGTTTGAGGATGGATGCCGTACATCTCCGCAACGGAGGAAATCATGTAGGCGCCTTTCGATTTACGCTTGGTAGCCATAGCTCTCTTCCTTCGATCCTCTTTCGACTTCGAAATTCTCTAACCCTCTGCCGCATCGGCTATGCTAGAAGCCGGTGCCATGCGAACCGCGAAAACCATCGCCGCAATTCTCGTCCTGCTGCCGTTCTGCGTCTTGCCGCTTCAAGCCGTCGAGCCCGTACTGACTTTCCATCCAGGAAATTGGGAGATCGATTCCATCACCACCCAGACCGACGGTCGAACCATCACCTCTCAGACCTCTCTCTGCGCTAAAGAGGAGATCGATTTCTGGCAAGTTGCGCAGGCAGGCCTGTCCTGCAAAACCCCCAAAACTCACCCCGAACCCGGCAATCGAGTTCGCATCCACGTTCACTGCGAATTCAAGGGCGAGAAGCTCCACTCCGATATCATCTCTGAAGTGGTCGAGACCCTTTCCGACAACGGTAACAGCTTCGCGTTGGAAGGTACGACCACAACTGACACCGTGTACCAGGGTGTGCAGCCGAAACAGACCCTTGTTCATTTGCACGCAACGGCACACCGCACCGGAGAATGCCAATAGGTCGCATTACACCCGGCTGAACAATTCTGAGCGAGGATCTTCCGGATTTAACCGCGCCAGCTCGCGCAGAATTTCCTTCGATCGCTCATCCTGCACCTTTGGCACTGCAATCTGCACCTCGACAATTTGATCGCCGCGCTTGCCTTCTACCGATGCGGAAGGCACCCCCTTTTCCCGCAGCCGCAATTTTTGGCCTGTCTGCGTTCCCGGAGGGATTTTCAACTGCGTTCGGCCATCAATCGTCGGCACTTCAATCTTCGAGCCCAGCGCCGCTTCCGCAACTGTAACCGGAACAGTTACATATATGTCGTCTACGGTGCGTGTGAAAACAGGATTGGTTCCAGTGCGAACAATCAGGTACAAATCTCCGGCCGCACCACCGTGGCTGCCGGCATTTCCTTTGCCTGCCAGACGAATTCGCTGGCCATCGCGTGTCCCCGGCTTGATGCGAAATTCCGCTGTCTCCGTTTTTGCAACTGTCCCTTGTCCCTGGCAAGTGGCGCAGCTTTGCTGCACTTGTCCGGTCCCACCGCAGCGCGGGCACTGGATATTGAATTTCATCCGCCCGCCCATCTGTGTCACCTGTCCGGTGCCATCGCATTCCGGGCACACAGTTTCGCCGCCCTTCGATGCGGTTCCATGGCAGCTAGGGCAAACCACCTGGCGAGTGATTTGCAGCTTCAGCGAGCCGCCGCGAATCGCCGTCCAGAAATCGACATTCACCTGGTATTCCAAATCGCTGCCCGGTTGCGGGCCCGCTTCCTGTTGATCTCCGTGGAACATGCCGGAAAAAATATCGCGGAATCCTCCCCACGATGTTGATCCTCCGCTGCCTGTGCCCGCGCGCTGTCCAGCTCCCGAACGCTGTCCGGCTCCAGCGGCAAAATCCGAGAAATCAAATCCTTCAAACCCGACTGGACCGCGCTGTTGCTGTCCCCGCGCTTGCGCGCCGCGGAACCCATATCCGCCCTGCGCCGCCGCTTCAGCCGCCGCCGGATCGATATTGTCGGAGTAGAAGCCAAGCTGGTCGTAAATCTTTCGCTTCTTGGGGTCGCTCAGGATGTCGTTGGCCTCCGACATCTCCTTGAACTTTTCCTCTGCCTTCTTATCGCCCGGATTCACGTCGGGATGATATTTGCGCGCAAGCTTGCGGAACGCCTTGCGAATATCGTCCGCCGACGCGGTCTTCTTCACCCCGAGAATGCCGTAATAATCTTTCGTCTGTGTCGCCATAGCTTTTCTTATGCGGTCATCTTCTGTTTCAATCCGCCAGTTTTCCGGTCTGTTGGCGCCGGTGTAACTACCTTGCGTATCTCAGCTTCTACGGTGTCCCTGGCCGATTCCAAATCGTAATGCGATTGTAGATTCATCCAGAACTCCGGCGTCATCCTGAAGTATCTCCCCAGTCTAAGCGCTGTATCTGCGGTGATGCCGCGTCGCTCATTCACGATCTCCGAAATACGTGTCGCCGGTACCCTCAATGCAAGCGCCAAAGCGTTCGCACTCAGGCCAAGCGGAACCATAAACTCCTCCCGCAGCATCTCGCCGGGATGGAGAGGCGGCATACGATCTTTGTAGCGTCTAATGGTAGTCGACGATTTCGACTTCGTAGGCATAGGGTTCTCTCCATTCAAAGCATATTCGCCATTGTGCGTTGATCCGAATGCTGTATTGACCCTCTCGGTCGCCATGCAACGCTTCCAGGCGATTGCCGAACGGATGAATCAGGTCCGTCAGCAAACGAGCTGCATCGATCGCCCTGAGTTTGCGGAAAGCGGCCCGCTCAATCGAACCGTACCGTTTGCTGCGCTCGCGATGGAAAATGCGTTCCGCTTCTCGATCACGAAAACTTTCGATCACACGTCCAGCGTATCACGCGGAACGGTATCCCGACTGTGTCGAGAGTGCGAAGCCGCTTCGCGCCTCCAGAAGTTCTCCTTCACGAAACCAATGTGCGCCGACGATCAACCAGAAGGAGAAAGCTGCAGATACCTTCAGCACCTTCTGGATTCTTCACTTCGCTACGCTTCGCTCAGAATGACTCCTTCTGTTGAAATAAAATTAACCCCAAAAGGGAGTCATTCTGAACGGAGACCGCTCGCTCCAGCGAGCAGACGCAGTGAAGAATCCAGATGCAGCCAGCGCCACAATTGCCCTATCGGGGCTCAGGAATCTCCATCGGTTTTCCCCAGCCTTCCGCCAAATCCTTCCATTCAGGATTCATCACTTCGATCAGCGCGATCTTTTTCGCGCGAGTCCATCCTTTGATCTGTTTCTCCCGATCGATGGATCGGCCAATGTCCCCCGATTCCTCATAAAACACCAGCCGATTGCAATCGTATTTCGCTGCGAAACCAGACCGAATTTTCTCGCGATGCTCTAGCACCCTTCGGTACAGGTCGCTGGTAACTCCCGTGTATAGCGTGCCCGTTCTTCCCGCAAGAATGTACACCCAGCCTGGTTTCATCGTGGAAACCTCAATTCCAAACCTTCTCCACATCAATCGGTTGAATGCGGCAGAAAATATCTGGCGCCACACGCGCCATTTTCGCCACAAACTCTTCAGCCTCTTCGCGCGTCTGGAATACTTCCTTGCTGTACACCTGACCCGCACGAAGCTGCTCACATTGCCATACAGTATCGGTCATCACAACTCCTTCTCGAATTCTGTAGCCCCCTATAAGCAGCGAGGGTGCCCGTTGATTCTCAGGACACCCTCCGATCACGGAATGCAATCGCATCCATGCTTTACGTACGTTGCATAAGGGCTTGCCGGATTCTGTGATCTAACTCGATCCGGTCATGCCTTTACTTCTTTTCGTCGACGTCGACATACTCCGCGTCGATCACGCCTTCGTCCTTCTTCCCTTCGGCTTCCGGCTGTGCACTGCCGGTGGCGCCTTCCGCGTTTGCGGTTTCAGTTGTTGCGGCGTTGGCTTTGTACATCGCCTCGGCCAGCTTATGCGACGCAGCGGTCAGTTTCTCCCGCGCTGCGTTCAGCTCTGCCGGACTCGGCGAGCCTTCCAGCGTCTTCTTGGCATCGGCCAATGCGCTCTCTACCTCGCTCTTGTCGCCCGCAGCCACCTTGTCGCCGCTGTCCTTCAACATCTTCTCGATGTTGTAGACCAGGCCGTCCAACTGGTTCCGCGCCTCGATTTCTTCGCGCTTCGACTTGTCTTCCGCGGCGTGGGCCTCGGCATCTTTCGCCATCCGCTCCACTTCTTCCTTGCTTAGACCTGAAGAAGACGTAATCGTAATCTTCTGGTCCTTGCCCGTCGCGTTATCCTTTGCCGTCACGTTCAGAATGCCGTTGGCATCGATGTCGAACGTTACCTCAATCTGCGGAATACCGCGCTGTGCCGGAGGAATCCCACTCAGCTTGAACTTGCCCAGCGTACGGTTCTGGCTCGCCAGTGGCCGTTCACCTTGCAGTACGTGAACTTCCACTTCCGTCTGATTATCCGCCGCCGTCGAAAACGTTTCCGTCTTTTTCGTCGGAATCGTCGTGTTGCGCTGGATCATCGGAGTGGCTACTCCGCCCAGCGTTTCAATGGCCAACGTCAACGGAGTCACGTCGAGCAGCAGCAGGTCTTTCACCTCGCCGCCCAGTACGCCCGCCTGCACCGCAGCTCCAATCGCAACCACTTCGTCCGGATTGACGCCCTTGTGCGGTTCCTTGCCGAACAGGTCCTTCACGATCTGCTGGATCTTCGGCATGCGGGTCTGCCCGCCTACCAGAACCACTTCATCAATCTTGCTGGCATCGATGCCGGCATCCTTGAGCGCCTGCTTGCAGGGTCCAACCGAACGCTGCAACAGGTCATCCACCAACTGCTCCAGCTTGGCGCGCGTCAGTTTCTTCACCAGGTGCTTCGGACCGGTCGCGTCTGCGGTGATGAAGGGCAGATTGATCTCCGACTCCGTTGTGGTCGACAGCTCAATCTTGGCCTTTTCCGCGGCATCCTTCAGCCGCTGCAGCGCCATCTCGTTGCCCTTGGCGCGCAGGTCCAAACCTTCATCTTTCTTAAACTCGTCAATCAACCAATCCACAATGCGCTGGTCGATGTTGTCGCCTCCCAAATGCGTATCGCCATTGGTGGACTTCACTTCGATCACGCCTTCGCCGACTTCCAGCACGGACACGTCGAACGTACCGCCGCCAAAGTCGTACACCACGATGGTCTCGTCCTTCTTCTTGTCGAGTCCGTAGGCCAGCGCTGCCGCCGTCGGCTCGTTCACAATTCTTTTCACGTCCAGACCGGCAATCTTGCCCGCATCCTTGGTCGCCTGGCGCTGCGCATCGTTAAAGTACGCCGGCACCGTGATGACAGCTTCCGTCACGCTCTGGCCAAGATAGTCTTCCGCGGCCTTGCGCAGCTTTTGCAGGATCATCGCCGAAATCTCCGGCGGGGTATAGTCCTTGCCCTGCGCCTCAACGACGATGTGATCTCCCTGCTGCTTCACCTTATAGGGAACCATCTTCATTTCGTCGTTCACTTCGTTGTAGCGCCGCCCCATAAAGCGCTTGATCGAATAAATTGTGTTTTCCGGGTTCGTAATTGCCTGCCGCTTGGCCACCTGGCCGACCAGCCGCTCGCCGCTCTTGGTAAAAGCGACGACGGACGGGGTCGTGCGACCGCCTTCCTCATTGGGAATCACCTTCGCCTCGCCGCCTTCCATCACCGCGACGACCGAATTGGTGGTTCCCAGATCAATTCCAATAATTTTCCCCATATGCCCCTCTTTTGACAGATTCTTCGCCTAACTCCGCCTCTCCAGTATGCCAGTTGAGTGACTTACTGTCAACTTAATTGATGCGCCTCCTAGCTATAAGGTTGCAATTATCTTAGTCTTTTATTTTAAACGAGATATAGATATCGATTACACGGTCGACCTGGGGAATTCCACAGCCACGGAAGGTCGTTTGAGTACTACAGCCGTAGATCGGCGTTTAGCAGGGAGCAGGCGGCTCTAGCCCCCTGAAAATAGGATGATTTTCAGGACGTTTAGGCCCGAGCATTTCCCCAAAAGTCGCAAATCAGCATTTCGGAGGGAGCAGGGGGCTTTAGCCCTCTGAAAATAGGTCCGCCGTCCAAGGCCTTCAGGCCCGGGCACTGGCCCATTCCGCGAAACTGAAGTAAATGCGACCGGGGCAGCTTTTCAGTAGCCAACGTGGTGCAAATACCCCACCACAACCGCCGCGATCAGGCAATAGATCCCGAACCAGTACCATCGTCCGCTCTCCAGCCACCGGCTCAGCCACTTCAGGGCCAGCAAGCCAGCCAGAAAGGCAAATACCATCCCCAGCAGGCTCGGCATCATGGCGTTGGCAATAGGAGCAGCCCCGGCCAGATGCTGCGCCTTCAGCAGCCGCCACACTTCACGCGCAATCGCCGGAGGTGTCAGGATGACAGCGAGCGCAAAGCTGAACTCCTCCGCCCGGGCCTTCGCCACGCCTAGCAGCATTCCAGTCGAGATAGTGGCGCCTGACCGGGAAAATCCGCGGAAGGGAAGACACAATCCCTGGATGCCGCCAATCCAGCCGGCCTGGTTCATGTTGAGCCCAGTTGAACCGGAGACTCGATCTTCTCGTCCCCCGGAGGCATTCTCTCGGCTATGGCGCAGACCAGCGATCAGGATCAAAATCCCCACAGCGGCCAGCGCGGGAGCGATCAGGTCAAGCCGGCCAAACAGTTCTTCCACCTGCGCATGCTTTCCGTGCAGCACCAGCTTTTCAATGCCTTCAATCAATCCATAGCCGATGATCGCTGTGACGAAGCTGGCGACAAACAATTGGCCGACAATGGTTTGAAAGGTACGCGCGTCGCGAAAATAGGTCGCCCGCCACTGCTTCCAGAAGTACGCGATCACGGCAAACATGGTGCCGGTGTGCAGCATCACCAGCAGCAGCGTCATCGCGGGTGACGTCGGATCCATCCCCATCAATTTTTCCGTGACCACCACGTGCGCGGAACTGGAAACAGGCAGCAGCTCGGCCATTCCCTGAATGATGGCGAGGATGATGACGTGCAGAATCGACATGTTGAGGCCCTAATTCCTTAGCGAGAGGATTGAATCGTCAAAAGTCGAGCGCAGGCAGTTCGATGAAATCAAGCCAGTGAAACGAAGTTTGCAGGTACGGTCAGCCAGCCACATGCTCTGAGGCTGCACGAAGTTGTTCCGCAGATCCCGTTTGTTCCAGCGCGTGATTGCCAGCCAGCCGATTGCGATAGCTGGCTCCGACAAATTCTCGAAACAGTGGATGCGGCTGCAGTGGCTTCGATTTGAATTCAGGATGAAACTGGCAACCCAGGAAAAATGGATGGTCAGGAATCTCCACAATCTCCACGTAGGTCGCGTCCGGAGTTGTTCCCGTGATGCGCAAGCCGGCGCCCGTAAGGATCGCTTCATATTCACGATTGAACTCGTAGCGATGGCGATGGCGCTCGCTGATTTCTGTCTGTCCATACGCATGCGCCGCTAGCGAATCCGCCTGCAGCATGCAAGGCCATGCACCCAGTCGCATGGTTCCGCCCATCTCCTCCACACCGGTCAACTCGCGCAGCTTGTAAATCACTCTATGCGGCGTCGCCGGATCGAACTCGCTGGAATTCGCGCCATCCAATCCGCAGACATTCCGCGCGTATTCGATGCAAGCGGTTTGCATGCCGAGGCAAATGCCGAAATACGGAATCTGTCGCTCGCGAGCATAGCGAATCGCATTCAACATGCCTTCAATGCCGCGCTTGCCAAATCCGCCGGGCACCAGGATGCCATCGAACCCAGCCAGTTGGCTCTCATAACCACGATCGCCGGCTTCCTTCGATTCCAGACCCTCAGCTTCCACCCAGGTGACGGAGAGCTTCAAATTATGCGCGAGCGCGCCATGCACTAGCGCTTCCTTCAGCGACTTATAGCTGTCCTCATACTCGACATATTTTCCAACGATGCCGATCGAGACCTCATCCTTGGGGTTGTAGCAACGGTCAACCAGCTCTCTCCAGCGTTCCAGATCGGCTTCACCCGCCTGCAGGTGCAGATACTTCAGCACCAGTGCATCCACTTTTTCCTGCGCGAAGACCAGCGGCACTTCGTAAATGGAAGGAACATCCTTCGCAGTAACAACGGCTTGTTCTTCTACGTTGCAAAACAAAGCAATCTTCGACTTCATCTCGCGCGACAGAAAACGATCCGTGCGACACAGAAGAATATCCGGCTGGATTCCAATCGAAAGCAGTTCCTTCACAGAGTGTTGCGTGGGCTTAGTCTTCAACTCCTGTGCCGCGGCAATCCACGGAACCAGCGTGACATGAACAAATAAAGTATTCTCGCGCCCCAGTTCCTGTCTCATCTGGCGAATCGCCTCAAGAAATGGCAGAGATTCAATGTCACCGACCGTCCCGCCAATTTCAATCAGCACAATGTCGACGTCGGTTGCCACCTTGCGCATCGCATTTTTGATTTCGTTGGTGACGTGCGGAATTACCTGGACAGTTTTCCCCAGGTAGTCGCCGCGCCGCTCCTTGGTGATGATTTGCTCGTAGATGCGACCGGTGGTCAGGTTATTGTCGCGCGACAGCCGAGCATGCGTGAAGCGCTCGTAATGGCCCAGATCCAGATCCGTCTCCGCGCCATCGTCGGTGACAAACACCTCGCCATGCTGAAACGGCGACATGGTGCCGGGATCGACATTCAGGTATGGATCGAACTTCATCAGGTTGACGCGCAGGCCACGGCTTTCCAGCAGGCAGCCAAGCGACGCCGCAGCCAGTCCTTTACCAAGGCTGGACACAACTCCACCGGTAACGAAAATGTATTTGGCAGACATGGGTGCGATTCCTTGAAAAGTTTGTGGGTGTGGATCGTACGGGGTAGGCACGATCTATTTTCGCAGAAGAGGCGACACCTGCAAAGAAATTTTCGATCAAATTCATATCGGCGATAAAAACCAATCGCCACAGCATCAGTTTCTCAGCGCTACCGGTTCATGGCGCGCAAAGTGAAAGGAAAAGACAGGCTTGTTAACCGCCGAAGGAGATGAAACTTTCAGGGGCAGCGTGGCATACCACCTGCCCCTTGCTGTTCTGGGGAAGGACCCTCAGAAATACGGCGTCTATATCAGCATACTAGAAATTGAAGACCGCCTGTTCGGGAATCCATTAACTCCCGCAGCAATCTTTTCAATCTAGAAGTGAAACGCAACCTGACCTGTCAGCGTAGTAGAACTGTTGGCGCAGGCGGTGTTGGGATCGTTCGAAACTGGGTTATAGCACGGCGCCGATCCGGCCACAAGACCACTGTCAAACCGCCAATTAAAGCCGAACCACGGACCATGGTGGCCAAACTGATATTGCAAATGGGTGGTTTGGTTGTACTTTTCGTCATGATCGATGCGAAACGGAAACCCGCTCTGTCCCACGGTTGCGCCCGCTCCGGCAACCTGTGGCAGAAAAAAGCGCGCAGCTACAGGTGCTCGGGAGCCGTTTTATCCAGCAGCGGATGCAGGTGGCAAACCGGCAGCATCATGGCCAGCAGCACCAGGAAGATGCTGGTGGCAATTGTTGTCTTGCTGACTCCGGTTTGAGACCTTGTTTGCATCACTGCTTTTGGGGTGTTTCCAGGATAGATCGCGCCAGGCTAGCGGCTTTCGTCACTATAGCCAGAGTTCTATCCGGCGACCTAGGACCGACAGTAACTCAACACATTTGATGTCAATAGGATTGCAGCCGATGTGCGTCTGGAGAGAAATCTATCGATTCGTCCAGGCCGATGGCCTCTAACTGGGCATTTTCGCCGCGACCATTTCCTCGGCCAGGGCGCACACCTGCTCCAGCGTCAGGCTGCTGGTATCCAGGTGGATGGCATCTGGCGCCGGCTGCAGAGGGGAGGCGGTGCGGTTCCGATCCCGGGAGTCGCGATCGCGTACCGCCGCCAAAACAGCCTCAGGAGTAGGCGCATCATTCGATCCTGCAGTTTGCAGGTAGCGGCGCTGGCCGCGGATTTCGTCCTGCGCGTCGAGAAAAATTTTCAGCTCGGCATCCGGAAACACCTTTGTGCCAATATCTCGGCCTTCCATCACCACACCGCCCTGCTGGCCCAAAGCGCGCTGCCGCTCCACCATCCATGCCCGCACCCGCGGGTGCACGCTCACTTGCGAAGCAGCCTCGGAGACATCTTTCTCACGGATGCGTCGGGTGACATCGTTGCCATCGAGCAAGACGCGGTTGGTGTCATTCGGGCGAGGTTCCAGGATGATCTGTGTCGTCCCGGTCAGTCGTGCCAGCGCGGCTTCGTCTCCCAAGGGCGTGCGCGTGTTCAGGGCCTTCAGGGCGAGCGCGCGATACATGGCGCCGGTTTCGAGATTCAGCAATCCAAAACGGCGCGCCAGGTGTGCGGCGAGAGTGCTCTTACCCGCACCCGCTGGCCCATCAATGGCAATCACCGGACGCAGCCGCCGCGGACCAGATGCAATCGTGCTTTGCGAAGACGCGGTCATTTCTTCTTGCCGCTCTTTCTCGCGGCATGCTTCCCATGTGGTCGATTGCTGCGGCCCGCTGCCGTCGAACCTTTCCCGCCCCTAGGATTCTTCGCCCAAAATGGCTTGCTGCCGCTCTTCGCTCGCGGCCCAGCTCCGGAGCCTTCTTTTCGCTCGCGCCGTTTAGGTGCAGATTCTTCGCCGCCTGACGCAGCGGATCGCTTGGCCCACGGTTTCGCGTCGCCAGCCTTGGCGAACGGTTTGCCGGCAGACCGCGCCTTATAGGATTTTGCGCTGCCAATCCTCGAACTCGCCCCTTTCGAAGACCAGGGCCTGTCTCCCGCAGGCCTCGATTCGCCGTCTGCGGATCGCGTTTCGGAAGCTCGTGCCCCTGCAGACTTGAATCCTGAGCGAGTGAAACCAGATGGCTTAAATCCAGAAGACTTGCCATACGGTTTTCTTCCGGTCAGTCTGCCACCTGCATCGGCTCGGTCGCGCTGCCACGGCTTGGGACGGTCGCCATCTTCCCGTGGTGCGCGAGGTGAAAATTCTCCGTCGCCAGATTTTGCAGCCCACGGTTTTGCCCCGCGCGGTTTGAATCCGGCCGATTTCGCCGCATACGGTTTGCGCGCCCCGCCTCGTCCTTCGGCAGTGGACTCGGCTGCGCCGTCGAACTTCTTCCACGGCCTCGGTCGATCCTCCCCGCCTTCTCCAGCGGACGATCTGGATTGCCACGGCTTCAGGCCGCCGAATTTTGATCCTCGAGCTTTGTCGCCGAATGGCTTTGCCCCGCGGAATTTCCCTCCGCCCGGCTTGAATTCTGCAGACTTGGGAGCAAATGGCGTCCTACCGGAAGCGGGCGCGTCCGGAACTTCGCCGGCCTTTTTCCAGCGTCGTGCGCGTTCTCCCATTCCATGCCCTTTGGCGGCGTAGCCTTTTCTCTCCTGCGTTTCCGGGCCTCGATCGGCTCGATCACGAGAAAACCGACCACGAGACGGGCCAGACTCACGATCGCGTCCAAACCGCGGTGGTCCCGAACGATCTGATCCGTCCCGTGGCCTTGGCCGCCCTGGCCCAGACGGTCGTGGACGATCCGCTTCCGGTCGCCCATCCGCGCTGGCCGCGATCCTCCCGGAACGCGGAGCATAGGCTCCGGCCGGACGAGAGAACCCACCGGCCGCGGACCGCGCTCCCGCGCTAAACGGCCGTCGAGACGGTCTGCCCTCTCCACCACCGTGTGGCGCGAATTTTTTCGGCGTAAATTTTTTGATGGTCGAAGGAGTCGCAATATCCGACTCTTCCAGCGGTTGCGATCGCCAGGAGCGCTGCGTGGGTGGCGCCACGGCTTCAATCTGAATGCCGGAATCCATATCGATACCGGAATCCATGTCGATTTCGGCTTCGCTTTCAACTTCAGCCTCCATTGCAATCTCCGGCTCACCCGCGATTGCATCCGCAGCAGGTGGCGCAGCAAGAAACTCTTCTGAAAGCTGGGTCACCATCTCCAGCAGCAGTC
This sequence comes from Acidobacteriaceae bacterium, assembly GCA_035502695.1. GTDB lineage: Bacteria > Acidobacteriota > Terriglobia > Terriglobales > Acidobacteriaceae > JAKAAZ01. The sequence continues at coordinate 4,827 of DATJUD010000020.1, read as the reverse complement.
CGCCCTGCAGCGCCACGTGGGCGCGGCCTCCAATATCGAGAATATCGAGCTGGCGCATCGAACCCAGCCCACGAATCACTTCGCGCAGTTTGGATTGCGGAGCCAGCGGCGACAGGAACGAGAGAATTTCTTCTTCGCGCGCGGCCACTGCAGCTTGCAGATAGAGCGAAATCATCGCCGACTGGGCTTCTGCGTGACCGGTGCTGGCCCCCACGCCGACTGACTTCGGAAAGCGACGGACCATCAGCTCCCATTGCGAGGGCTCGCCGCCAGCACGAAGAATCGGGAAGATGTACATCGCCGACCAGAGTTCCTGCAGCGCCCGTGCAACCGCGGCTTCCGTAATATCGCGACCCAGGATCGGCTGCAGCGCAGCGACATCGAGCGGACCTTGTTGCTCAATCGCCTGCCAGCAATGGAGCGCCAGCGGCGTCACCTTCTCATTGCCCACGGTTAGCGGGCCGGTTTTGAAATTGCGATCTCCGCGCAACGCATAGACAAATCGCAAAACCTCCGGACTGCAGACGAAATCCGGCTGCTCCCCAAGCGATGCGCCCAATTTTAGCGGCACAAGGGCGGAATTTTCGACGACTCGAGCCAATAGTTCCAGGGCGCGCGCGCGTTCTCCCGCGCTGGGTGTTTGCGCCGGGCGTCCGACGACCGCCTCAACAAAACTGGGAGCCGGCGCGCTGCCAGTCAGCCCCATGGGCACGTACGGGCAAAAGCCGATTTCGTCGATCCACTCCGACGCTGCTTCCAATGTGAGTCGTGCTTCGCCGTTCTGGCTCCAACGAGCCAGTCTTGCCGAGTTGAGCTGCTCCGCGTTCAATATGTCCTTCTTCCTAAGTTTTGCAGGCAGGCGCGAACGCTGGTCCTTCGATCGATACGAATCGCAACGTGCTAGATGCGCTGAAAGGCGCGCTGAATCTCTTTTAAAGAATACCGTAGGACGATGGGACGCCCGTGCGGACAGCTCGTGGGGTGTTCGGTTTTCGCCAATTCTTCCAGCAGCCACTCCATCTTTCCCATTTCCAGCGGCGTATGGATCTTAATTGCCGCATGGCACGCGATAGAGGCGGCAATGCGCAGCCGCAGCGTGTCCAGGTTCTGCGCCTGCTGCTCCCGTTCCGTCTGCTCCAGCACTTCAACCAGCGTGCGCTCCAGTTCACGTCCGACGAGCCCGACCGGAGTCGCTTTCACCGCCAAAGTTCGAGGTCCGAACGGCTCCGCTTCAAAACCATTGCGTTCCAGTTCCGCCGCAATCGTGGCGAATAGCGGCATCTGGTCCGGCTTCAGAGCAATCAATACCGGCATCAGCAATCGCTGCCGCTGCACCTGCTCCACATCGCGATCGCGAACGATTTTTTCAAACAGCACGCGTTCGTGCGCAACATGCTGGTCGATGATCCACAATCCTTCTTCATTCACTGCCAGGATGAAGGACTCTTCTAATTGACCCAACGGGCGCAGCCGCGCCAATCCATTCAGCGTCGGCGGAGTAATGTCCTCGTCGGTACCCGCTTGTGGCGCCGGAATCGCCGGACTGCCCGGCAAAAACGGCAGTGACTGCGCTGATGGAGAAATCGGCGGAGGCTGCAGCTCAAACCGTTCCGCCTCGTCGGCAACGGGCGGAGGATCAGAATCCTGAAACGCAACCGCCGCAGGAGAAACTGTTCTATAGTCAATCGAACCGGGTGCCCCAGAGCCTGCCCTGAGCTTGTCGAAGGGTCTCGCCTCTGAGACCTGGGTTTCCGCGCTGCCATGTCCGCCAGTCGAACCATCTGCGGGTTCGGGTGCGCCGGGTAGCGGCGACAAATCGGGCACCAGCGCTGGCGTCATTACCGCATGATCGCTAAGCGCAGTTAGAAAACTAGCGGCCGGACGCGTTTTGATAATCGAGTTACGGACCGCGTCGCGAACGAAATCGTGCACAAAGGCCTGCTGCCGGAAACGCACCTCCGTCTTGGCAGGATGCACATTCACATCCACCTCCTGCGGCGGCATTTCCAGAAACAGCAGCACAACAGGGAACGAAGTGGGCGGAATCACGTTGCGGTACGCTTCCGTCAACGCATGCAAAATCGCTCGGTCGCGAATCAGCCGCTGATTCACGAACACATACATGGAATTGCGATTCAGCTTCTGCAATTGCGGCCGCGACACAAAACCGTGAATCCGCAGCGGGCCCGGTGGCTGCGGTTGCCAGTCTGCGGGGCGCTTCCACGGCGGCGGTTCCGGAATGCCCGCCCGCTCAAAGTTGGTTTCCGCCGCGACCGGCAGCAACTGGTCCAGTACATCGCGGCCAAAAATCTGAAAAATGCGCTCCGAAACCTGCTGCACCGCAGGAGCCTCCAGCAACGCGTGCGTGGCGCTGTGCAGCTCAAAATGCTTTGTGGGATTCGCCAGGGCATAATGCGTCGCCAACGCCGCAATGTGCGACAACTCTGTCTGCTCCGCTTTCAGAAATTTCTTCCGCGCCGGCGTGTTGAAGAAAAGATCGCGCACTTCCAGCGTCGTGCCCGCGGGAATGCCGCAATCGGCGACCCGCAATATCTTGCCGCCGGAAATTTCTATCTCCGTACCGACGGCTTCTTCCGCCGACCGCGTGGTCAGATGAACTCTGGCAACCGAAGCGATCGAGGGAAGCGCCTCCCCGCGAAAGCCCAGCGTCGTCAGCTCCAGCAAATCGTCGCTGGAATGAATCTTCGAGGTCGCATGGCGCTCGAAGGCCAACAGCGCATCGTCGCGCACCATGCCGCGGCCGTCGTCGAAGATGCGAATCAGCTTGCGGCCGCCCGCTTCCACATCAATGCGGATCCGCTGGGCTCCGGCGTCGAGCGAATTTTCCAGCAGCTCCTTCACCACAGACGCAGGTCTCTCCACCACCTCGCCGGCAGCGATCTGATTCGCGACCTGATCGGAAAGAACGCGGATATAGCCCATAAGGAACCAATTGTAGGACGTTTGCGGAATTTGAGCCGAGGTAACAGGCGGCACTCAATTGGCGACGACTGGGAACCATGCTGCGCCGCTGAACAATTGAAGCGCCGGGCGCCTACTCGAGCAGGCAAAATTCGTCGGCCGCAGATCTCCGCAAGAATTGTCGGTTGTTATTTCTGCGCAGCTTCAGCCGCAGATGCGCTCCCACCGTTCTGCCTCGTCGCTTTCGTCTTTTTCTTCTTTTGCTTAGTCGAGTTCACGTGCTTGCGCGCGCGTTCGCGATCTCCCACTGTGTGCAGTCGCAGAAAGTTGGTCGATCCTGACTTGGTGCGCGTGCCCGCCACCATGCCCAGAATCTGTCCCTCCCGCACATGACCCGACTCCGACAGCAGTCGCTCCGCGGTATCGACCATCTGATCCGTGTGCATCATCTTTTGGCACTGCACTGGATTCACACCCCAAAGCAGCGACATTCGACGAATTGTTTTTTCCACACTGCTCAATGCAAAAATCGGGGGAACAGGATGGTACTTCGAAAGCAGGCGTGCCGTGTTTCCGGTCTCGGTAAACAGCGCAATCGCCGCCAGGTCCAGATCTTCGGCCGCGTGCGCCATAGCTTCGCAAATGGTCTCCGGAATCGATAGCCCTCGATTGACGTGATATGGATATCGCTGCGCCTCACCGCGAATCTGCATTTCGGTTTCGGTCACAATCTTGGCCATCATCGCGACAGACTCGATGGGATACTTGCCGGCAGCACTCTCCGCGGAAAGCATCACCGCGTCAGTGCCGTCGTAGATTGCGTTGGCGACATCGCTGGCCTCGGCACGCGTGGGCCGCGGATTTTCAATCATCGACTCCAGCATCTGGGTCGCAGTGATGACCGGCTTGCGCAACTCAGCGGCACGGCGAATCACGCGCTTCTGAATAGCAGGAACTTTCTCCGGCGATATTTCTACGCCCAGGTCGCCGCGCGCCACCATCACGCCGTCGGCAACTTCCAGAATGCTCTCCAGGTGCTCGATCGCCTGCGGTTTTTCCAGCTTGGCGATGATCCAGGTCTCCGCGCCCAGCGCAGCGACGCGGTGCCGCACCAGTCGCACATCTTCCGCGGTGCGAACAAAGGAAACGGCGACCATATCCAGGTCCTGCTGAATGGCGAACGCAAGATCGATCTCATCCTTCGGGGTCAGGGATGGCACGCGCACTGCAATGCCCGGCAGATTGATTCCCTTGTATTCGCCCAGGATGCCGCCATTGATCACTTCGCAGGCGACGTCGACGCCGCGAATCCGCCGAACTCGCAGCTCGATCAGCCCATCCGATAACAAAAGTCGCGAGCCTTCTTCCAGATTCTCCGCGAGCGTTGCAAATGTCGTCCCGATCACGGCGGAAGTTCCCGGAATATCGCGAGGCGTGATTGTCAACTGCTGACCGGTTTTCAGCGAGACAGGCAGGCGATTCTTCAACCGGCCGGTACGAATCTTGGGGCCCTGCAGATCGGCAAGAATACAAATGTTCTTGCCTTCCTCAGCTGTTACTCTGCGAATCAACTGAATGAGTTTTACTTTGTCCGGATGGGTACCGTGCGAGAAATTTAACCGCGCCACGTCCATGCCCGCGCGTAGCAGGCCGCGAAACACCGTTTCTGTATTGCTGGCGGGCCCAATCGTGGCGACAATTTTTGCGCGCCGTGAGCTCGCCGGGGAACTCGCCGAAGTAAGCGAAGTGTGCATTCATTCTCCATAAACGGATATTTTGCTCGACTTCTTCATTGTAATCGGCGGGATGTTGGAGTTCAGTGAATGAAGCCGCAGGAAGAGCTATAGTGCCTAGCTACGAGACTGCGGAGATTCACGCGGCAGCTTGGGAAAAACTTGCGCGTTG
>DATJUD010000019.1:0-14337 GCA_035502695.1 Acidobacteriaceae bacterium | reverse complement strand
TGAGGTCATGTTGCTGGGCGTACTGGCCGGTCTCGCGTTGCTGCTCTCCGCCATCGGTGTCTATGGATTGATCGCAAATTCGGTTGTCCAACGCAAGCGAGAAATCGGAATTCGCCTTGCACTCGGCTCTACCATCCGCGCCGCCATGCTGGAGATTGGTCGCCTCGGAGTGCTGGCGACTGCGCTCGGACTCGCAGTCGGGCTCGCCGCATCGTTTCTTGTATTGCGTGCGATGAAAGGCTTCATCTACGGCATTGGAATGTATGATCCCGCAACCTTAATAGGAACGGCCTTGGTGCTCGCGATCGTAGCGGTCGCGGCCACGTTTCTCCCGGCGCGGCGCATCAGCCGCATCGATCCCACAACCATCCTCCGTGAGGAGTAGGACCCAAGCATGACTACTTTGCTCAACGATCTTCGCTACGCCTGGCGCCAGTTGCTGAAAGCTCCAGGATTCGCCATCACCGCGGTGCTGACCCTGGCGCTCGGCATCGGCATCAGCGCTGCCATGTTCACTGTTCTCGATGGCGTGCTGTTGCGGCCGCTGCCCGTGCCGCATCCATCTCGGGTTGTCAGATTGGGCGAGACCAACGCCTCCGGTCAGATCACCGCCAGCTCCCTCCCGGATCTTCGTGATTGGCGCGACCATGCGAAATCGTTTCAAGATATCGGGTGGTATATAGAAAAATTCTTCGATCTAAGAAATCCGGATGGCACTCCACAGTTTTCTGTGAATGAGCAAACAAGTCCCAACTTCTTTTCGATGTTGCAGGCTCAGCCCTTGATGGGCAGAACCTTTCTTCCGCAGGCTGGTGTCGCGGGGAATCAGGGAACCGTCGTCCTCAGCCATTTCGTGTGGCAGCACTATTTTCATGCGGACAAAAATATCCTTGGGAAGCAGGTTCAACTGGGTAAGGATAGCTACAACGTCATTGGCGTCATGCCCTGGCAGTTTTATATCCCGATCAATGACGATGGAGCGGTCGTATGGACAGTCCTGCCTCACACCCCCGACATGGAGCAGCGCAACAATGGATTCTTGCACGGAATCGGGCGTCTGCGCTCCGGTGTCTCTATCACTGCAGCACGGACGGAACTGAGTGGGATCCAGGGCAACATCGCCCGGCAGTTTCCTGATCTGCACTTGACAAAGAATGTCGGCGTCCAGAGTTACCTTGATTGGCTCGTGGGCTCGGTGCGTCCCGCTCTGCTGGCCTTGCAGGGTGCGGTGCTGCTCGTCTGGTTGATCGCGTGCGCTAACATCGCCGGCCTGATGCTGACTCGCATGGCCGCTCGTCGTCGAGAAATTGCAGTGCGCGCCGCGTTGGGCGCTGCGCGCGGACGAATCGTGCGTCAATTTTTAACGGAGAGCATGCTGCTCGGCGTCGCCGGAGGTGCCGGCGGCTTAGGCATTGCCTACACTTGCCTCGCAGTCCTTCGCCATTCCATCATCGCCCATTTGAACCGCTCCGGAGACATTGCGCTGAATTGGCAAGTCATCCTGCTGCTGATCGTTCTTTCCATCGTTTCGGCCGTCATCTTTGGAACCATCCCCGCGTTTCAAGCTGCATCTGCCGATCCGCAGGAGGCGCTGCATGAAGGCTCCCGCGGAGCCGGTGCCGGCGTGGAACAACTCCGCCTGCGCAACGCCTTAATTGTTGGAGAGCTCGCATTGTCGCTGGTGTTGCTGGTCTCTGCCGGACTGCTGCTGCGCACTCTGTACGCACTGCGCCAGGTTCCCGTCGGCTTCAACCCGCAGCACCTGGTGGTCGCTCAATTCTTCTCCAGGGGAGGATTTACGCCCACGGCTGCCGACGCGACGTCGACCGATCTCCGCACCGTTTTCTACGATCCCCTTTTGGCTCGCGTGCGCCAGATTCCGGGTGTCGAGTCCGCCGCCTTCGTGACCTCCGCGCCACTGACCAACAATGTGCACATGAACGACGAGTTCAGCGTCATTGGTGACCCCGAGGCGAACGCTTCCCATTCTTCGGTCGAACTGCATGCTGTTACCCCGGGCGCGTATCGCACGCTGGAAGTCCGTCTTCTCCAGGGTCGTCGCTTTAACGATGGAGACCGCATCGGAACCACCCCTGTCGTCATCGTCAACCAGGCATTCGCTCGTCAATATCTCGGAGCCCAACCACTTCAGAAGAGACTCGACCTCGATACCGACGCCACGGCGCACAGCATTCTTCAAAACGTCAGCGTGGTCGGCATCGTCGAAGACACACCCGACGTACTCGGGCAGCCGGCGCTCCCTGAAGTCGATATCGACCTGAATCAAATTCCGCTAAAAGATGATTTCTACCCCATCTTCTCGCTGGCGATGGAACTGGTCGTGCGTACTGGTCAGCCGCCGGAAGTGATCCTCCCCACCATCAGTCGGATTCTCTCCGAGAGGAACGCCGAATTCGTCGTGAACAGCGTGCAAACCATGCCACAGCAGATTGACGGCCTGCTCGGCAGCCAGACATTGGCCGCGCGGTTGTTGTGGATCTTCGCCATCGCTGCGGTTCTGATTGCTGCCGCCGGTCTCTATGGACTACTCAGCTACAGCGTAGGCCAGCGCACGCGGGAGATTGGTGTACGGCTCGCCCTGGGTGCGCAGCGTGAAGATGTTCTCCGCATGATTCTCCGCCAGGCCAGTCGACTTCTGATTGCCGGCCTGGTCATTGGCGTGTTTGCCGCATATTTCACAACAAGGCTGGTTCGCAGCTTTCTGTATGGAGTCGCCGAGCACGACTGGCTGACCATCGTTGCCGTATCGATTCTCCTGGTCGCCGTAGGATTGGTTGCCAGCTACGTTCCGGCGCGACGAGCCGCAAAGATTGAACCCGTGGAAGCCTTGCGGGCCGAATAACACCAAGGCCGAAGGTACACACAGAAGCAACAATTTGGCGTCAAAGATAGATTTCTAAAAAGTGAGACAAGAATGATTCAACTAAAAAATATCGACCGCAGTTACAAATTAGGGGCAGGGCAGTTGTGGGTGCTGCGCCGCATCCACATGGACATTCAACCCGGTGAGTTTGTCACCATCATGGGGCCTTCGGGTTCCGGCAAATCCTCGTTGCTGAATATTCTCGGCCTGCTCGACGATGATTGGCATGGCGAGTACTGGTTCGGCGAGCAACCTGTCCACAAACTGAACCGCAAGCAACGAGCGGACCTGTCTCGCCGCAGCATCGGCATGGTGTTTCAGAGTTACCACCTGCTCGACGATTTGACGGTCGCTGAGAACATCGATCTTCCTCTCTCGTACAAAAACATCCCCACCGCTGAACGGCAGGGCATGGTCGCCGATGTTCTCGATCGTTTTCGCATGGTGGCCAAGAAAGATTTATTTCCGTCGCAGCTTTCTGGCGGACAGCAACAGCTGGTCGGCATCGCCCGCGCCGTCATCCACAAACCCGCATTGCTGCTGGCAGACGAGCCTACCGGCAATCTTCACTCCGTACAGGCGAAAGAAATCATGGAGCTTTTTCGTGAGCTCAATCAGGAAGGCACCACCATCGTTCAGGTCACACATTCGGACTTGAACGCGACGTATGGAACACGAACTGTCCAGCTAAGTGATGGCTGGATGCTTTCTGACTCCAAACACCCCGAGTTACAGCAGACAGGAGACGGAAGAGCTTGATGAATCCTCAAACATCTCGTACGCGGGCTTTGTTGACTGCCTTTGCATCGATCGTTCTATTCGTAACTGCGACAGTTGCATTTGCGCAGCAAACCGCACCGGCGGCTGCCGAGTCGCCAACGACCTCGGCTGTGCCGGAGACTCCTGCGCCCACGGCGAACCCACAAACGGCGGCATCTTCTTCGCTGGCGCAACAAATACAATCAGCGCAGCAACCGTCGTTCGCTCCCCAGGAGCCTTTTCAAGTTTCTCTGCCGCACTCACACAACCCGTTGTCACCGTATAGGCCCACCGATGCTCCACCGCTCAACCTAAACAACTCGCAACGCCTGCAAAGCCTCATCCGCGAAGGAAAGCTGTACATCTCCTTGAGCGACACGATTGCTCTTGCCATCGAGAACAATCTCGACCTGGCCTACTTCCGCTATAACTTCCCCATTGCAGAAACGGATATTGCGCGCACCGAAGCTGGAGGAACGGCGAATGGCGTGAATACCGCAATTGTGCAATCTTCCACACAGGGCGGCTTCTCTGGAGGAAGTTCAGGCGGCGCGGGCGCCAGTTCTGGATCGGCTGCGGCTGGCGCAGGCGGTATCGTGACTTCGACGCTCGGCAGCGGCACTGCAGTCGCTTCCTTCGATCCGTATGTGACTTTCCAGGGCTACGTGGATCACACCGTATTCCAGGAAACCAACCCTTTCCTGGTCGGTGTTCCTATTTTCAAACAGAACACAATCGAAGCACTGGCCAGTTACACCCAGAACTTTCCGCTGGGAACGGGCTTGAACGTCAACTATGTGGGCCAGCGCTTGGCAAATAACAGCCCCTACGAAGCCGTCAATCCCACGCTCTTCTCGAATTTCCAGGTGGAACTCACCCAACATCTTCTCGCCGGTTTTGGTATCGCCACCAACAAGCGCTATATGCGTATCGCCAAAAAGAATCTCCAGATTACCGACCTCGCCTTCCGCGACCAGGTGATCGCAACCATAACGCAGGTGGAAAATATTTATTGGGATCTGGTCAACGCGTATGAAGACGAACAGGTAAAGCAGCGTTCCCTGGACTTTGCACAACGGACGCTGCACGACGATCAGGAGCAGCTAAAGCTGAAAGCGATTCCTGAGATGCAGGTGCTCAAGGATCAGTCGGATGTGGCCACCAGCGAAGGCGACCTCACCGTTTCGCGAGCCAACCTGCGTCTGAATGAGCTTCTGCTCAAAAACGCCATCACAAAGAGCGACGATCCGCTCATTGATGAGATGCCCGTCATTCCTCTGGATCGCACCGGTCCCCCCGATCCGAACGCTTCCCTGCCAATTGACGATCTTATCGCCGAGGCCGAGAAGAACCGGCCCGATGTCGCCGAGGACGAACTTGCCATGCAAGTGGCGCAGATGAGCCTCAAATCAATCCGGAGCGAGCTGTTGCCTACCTTAAATGCCTATGGCTTCTATGAGGGCGCAGGTAGTGCGGGACCGGCAAACCCGGACTGCAGCTTGGGCGCGGAGTGCGTCACCAATCTTCCCGCAGGATTCGGCGGCATGTTCAAAAACACCTTCAATTACTCTTCGCCGGAATATCAAGTTGGAATGACTCTGCAGATCCCTCTTCGCAATCGCCAGGCCAAGGCAGAGCAGTTCAGAGCTTCGCTGGAATATCGGCAGCGCCAAATCTCCTTCGAGGAACAGAAAAAGAGCATTCGTTTCGACGTGCGCAACTCGCAATTCGCTCTGCAACAGGCTCAGGCCCGTGTCGATGCCTTGCAGAAAGCTCGTGATTTGGCGCAACGAACCTTCGACATCACCGAGCAGGAACAGAAACTCGGTGCAAAGTCCACCTACGATGTACTGGTCGCGCAACACGATCTGGCAATCGCCGAATCTAATCTCGCTGCCGCAAAAACAGCCTATGAAAAGGCCAGGGTGGATATCGATCGCGCCACCGGAGAAACGCTGGAGCGAATGGGCGTTTCTATTGCGGATGCGAAAATCGGCCAGGTTCGCCAACCTTGAGGGACTGGGGCGCAATCGCGATACTCTAGTCGAGGAGCTGCTATGGCGGATCAACCCGTGCTTCTTGATCGGAACTCGACGGAGACAGGCACCCTTCCCAGGGTACTGGCGGCCGATGACCAGCCCCAGATTCTTGAGGCGCTGTCGCTCTTGCTTGAGCCCGCTGGTTTCCAGGTCGATGCCGTGGGCTCGCCGGACGCGGCGCTCTTGGCGCTTCGCAATCAATCCTACGACGCCTTGTTGATGGATTTGAACTATACCCGCGACACCACCTCTGGCCATGAGGGGCTGGAGTTTTTGCGGCAGGTATTGGATATTGAGCCGCAGCTTCCCGTGATTGTGATGACTGCGTGGGCCAGCGTGGAGCTTGCGGTGGAAGCCATGCGGCGCGGCGCCCGCGACTTTATCGCCAAGCCCTGGGAAAATGCGCGCTTGCTCACCGTCGTGCAGAACCAGGTCACGCTCTATCGAGCTTTGCGCCGCGCTCAACTCCTGGAGGCTGAAAATCAGCTGCTGCGAGCCACTGGCAGGCCGGAGATGATCGCCGGGTCGGCCGCGATGCAACCAGTCTTGGATGCCATGGCGCGCGTGGGTCCGTCTGACGCGAATGTTCTCATCACTGGCGAGCATGGTACCGGAAAAGAGATCGTTGCCCATACTCTCCACGCATTGTCTTCGCGTGCCGACCAGCCCTGGATCGCCGTGAATACTGGCGCACTCTCCGAGGGAGTTTTCGAGAGCGAACTCTTCGGCCACGTCAAAGGTGCGTTCACGGATGCGCGAACCGATCGCATTGGTCGCTTCGAACTCGCGGATAAAGGTACCTTGTTTCTGGATGAAATTGCCAATGTCCCGATTCGTCAGCAGGCAAAACTTCTACGCGTGTTGGAGGCCGGGGAATTGGAACGTGTCGGCTCCTCGCGAACGCGAAAGGTGGATGTCCGTGTACTTTCGGCAACCAACACGGACCTGACACAGGAATCGGAAGAAGGCCGTTTTCGCCCCGACCTGTTGTTCCGGCTGAATACGGTCGAGATTCACCTGCCTCCGCTTCGGGATCGCGCAGAGGACATACCAGTTTTGGCGGCGCATTTTCTGGCGCGATATGCCGCGCGCTATCGCAAATCGATTGAAGGATTCGACCCATCGGCATTGCAATCGCTGCTCGAACATTCCTGGCCGGGAAACGTGCGCGAACTGGAACACACCATGGAACGCGCTGTTCTCATGAGTCGCGGCAGCCGTATTCTGGCGGCGGATCTGAATCTTCAATCCAGTCGCAGTTCGAACTCGATCGACGAAATGAGTCTCGAAGCAGTCGAGAACATTTTGATCCGCAAAGCCCTGGCGAGGCATTCTCGCAATGTAAGTCAGGCCGCGGAGGCCCTTGGCTTGAGCCGCGGCGCACTGTACCGGCGAATGGAAAAGTATGGAATCTAGCGCGGCAAAGCGGGCACGACCGTCCGCTTCTGTACGGCTTCGCCCCTCGATCAGATTCAGAATTCGGCGGCTTCGCTTTGAGGTTCGCCTTGCAGCGCTGCTTGTCGCGCTGGCTTTCCCTACAGTCATCCTTGCTAGCATTGCGTTGTATCTGTGGCATGTGTCAGCCATGGTGTGGACGTGCGTTCTTGTAGTTCTTATTCTCGCGGTGGCCTGGCTCGGTTCGGCAGTGTTCCAGCACATCGTGCGACCCTTGCAGACTCTTTCCAATGTCGTAGCTGCGTTGCGCGAAAATGAATATTCCTTTCGCGCTCGCGAAATTGGCCAGGGAGATGCATTGGGTGATCTGGCGGCGCAAATCAACGAGCTTGCCGGCGATCTTCGCGTGCGCCGTCATCGCGAATCGGAGACCTTTGCCCTGCTGGAGCGGGTCGTCGAAAGCATGGAGCTTCCCGTCTTCGCCTTCAACGCGGCTGCGGAATTGCAATTGACCAATCCTGCCGCCCGCAAATTGCTGCAGCTTCCTGCCAACTCCATGCTGCATCGCAGTGCAAGCGCTTTGGGCCTGACGGGACTTCTGGATTGCGCCGACAACAGTGTCGTGACATTGACCATGCATGGCCGCGAAGGCCGATGGATGGTACGTCGCAGCAAGTTCTATCAGGAGGGAATGCCACATACGCTATTGCTGCTGTCCGACGTCAGCGGCGTGCTGCGCGAGCAGGAGCGTCAGGCCTGGCAGCGACTCATCCGCGTTCTGGCGCATGAGGTAAATAACTCGTTAACACCGATCAAATCCATTGCAGGTAGTCTTCGATCGCGCATGATGCGCAGTCTCGCTGTCCCGCCGGCAGATCGGATGAGCAGAGTTGAGGCTCCCAAGCTTGAGATGAATCCAGTCGATTTGGAGCACGGACTCGCTATTATTGAGGAGCGTGCCGAGTCATTGAACCGTTTTCTCCAGGCGTATAGCCAGCTCGCCAAGCTACCGCCGCCTGTCAAATCTTTATCTGCCGCCGCACCGCTGCTGGGGCGCATCTGCCACCTGGAAACGCGCGCGAAAGTTGCTCTTGAAGTCGCGGAGAATGTCGACCTCTACGTCGATGCAGCCCAGCTCGAACAGGCCCTTATCAACCTAGTTCGTAACGCCGTCGATGCAGCGATGCAGGCGCATGACGATCGATCTGCCGTGCGCGTCGCCGTGATTTGTAGGCATCAAGCCGACAGCAGCGTCATTCTTGTGGAGGACAATGGAACCGGTCTGGCCAATCCCGCCAATCTTTTTGTTCCGCTCTACACCACGAAGCCCGGCGGCATGGGTGTCGGTCTCATCCTGGCGCTGCAGATCATTGAGGCCCACGGCGGCACTCTCACGGTCGCGAATCGCAACGACGGCCCCGGCTGTCGCGCAGAAATTCACTTGCCGGTTCTCTCCGACGACGCGATCCCCGCAGACCATACAAGCTGAAGATTCGCGCCTGCTCCATCGCAGCCCCGATGCCGCTATTCCGCGCGCAGCGCTCGCACTGGATCAACAGACACGGCCCGTCGCACCGGAAAATACGCAGCCACCGCAATCGCAACAAACGTAACCAGTCCCGCAACCGTGAAACTCCACGGATCGTGATAGGTCACTTGAAACAACTCATCACGCAGATAACGCGTCAGCAACAGGCTGATCGGCACCCCGCACGCCGCAGCGATGACCCCACTGAGCGCCACCTGTTGCACCACCAGCTTCGTCACCCTCAAGCGGCTCGCGCCCAACGCGATGCGAATGCCAATCTCCCGCGTCCGCTGCGTCATGGAGTAGGCCAGCACGCCATACATCCCGATCCCCGCCAGCAGTATCGCGAGAAATCCAAAACTGACCGACAGCATCGCCAGCAAGTGCGGCGTCGCGATATCTCCGTTAATCTGGTCGGCGAAGGTGCTCAAATCATCGACAGGCAGCCCCACATTCACCGCACGCACCGCGAGTCGCACTTCCTGAAATACCTGCTTCGGCGGCAGCGCCGTTCGAATATAAAACGTTGCGTATTGGCGTTTTCTTTGCCCAAAGGGCAGATAAATCATGGACAGCGGTTTTTGCCCGACAGACACTGACTCCGCACTCCTCACCACGCCCACAATCATCGTGTCAGGAACACTGCGGTCGCCCGATCCAAAACAAAACATCTGCCCGATCGCCTTCTGCGCTCCACCAAAATAATGCGTTGCAAACACTTCGTTCACGACCGCAACTTTACGAACCGCAAGTTCATCCGCGTCCGTAAGCACGCGACCTGTCAGCAATGGAATTCCGAACGTCGAGAAAAAATTGGCACTCACGCTGTTGTTGTCCGGTGGCATGGCTTCGCTTTCGCTCGGCTTGTAGCCTGCAATAGTGATGTCCGATCCAGTTCGATCGCCGCTCAGAATGCCGACCGAAGAATATCCCACGCTGGTGATCCCCGGCTGGCGTCGAATTTCCCCCGCAATTTGTTCCATCAACGCTGGAGTTTGCGGCAACGTTGTCCCTATACTGCGCGCATCCGTTTCAAACTTAATCAGATGATCCGTCTTCAATCCCAGATCAACATTGCGTAGGTTGTAAAGGCTCCGCGCTAAAAGGCAAGCACCCACCAGCAACACAAAACTCAGCGTGATCTGCACGGCTGTAAACGCCAGCCGCAGACGCCCGCCTCCCTTGGAACTCTGCGCCGTGCTTTCATGCAGCACGCGCGTCAGGTCCGGCCGCGTGGTCAGCAGCATCGACGGCAAACAACTCAGAAATCCTGTCAGCAGCAGCAACAGCACACCAAAGATGAGGAGGTGCATTCCAAGGCTGGAAGCAACCGGATTCTGCCGCAATAGTCCGACCGTCAACGGCCGTTCCACCAGCAAACCAAGCCCGATGCCGATCGCCCCACCCAGCGCTGCGATCACCCATCCTTCAATCAGCACCCACGCGATCAATCGCGCTCGAGACGCACCCAGTGCTGCGCGCACCCCAATCTCCTTCGCGCGAATTGTGCCTCGCACCAACAACAAATTGCCCAGGTTGACGCACGCAATTAACAGCACCAGCAGCGCCATCGCCATCAACAATTCCACCTTGGGGCCGAGTTGTCGCTCCTGGAATGGCAGCCCCTGCATGCCGCGCTCGACAAACAAGTGCGTCGTCAGAAACGCCCGCGAAAAAGGTCCGGGGTGGTTTGTAAATAGTGGCAGCTCATTCTTCCGCAGTGCATACCATAGCGGATTCAGTTCCACCTCCGCCCGCTTTGCCGTCATCCCTGGCTGCAGACGCGCGACAATGTTGACCCATATCGCATCGTGCCTCAGCAGAAAGCTTTTATCATGGGTCGGGATCACAGGTTCCATGCTCATCGGAACAAAAATCTGATCCGGCATTCTTGGGTCCAGGCCCGTGAACCCCGGCGGCGTCACGCCAACCACGGTAAATGGATGCGCGTTGATGTCGATCGTCCGGTTTAACACTGCGCGGCTGCCGCCGAAGCCTTGCTGCCACTCGCTGTAGCTCAGCACCGCTACTGGATTGCTCCCCGCAACGCGATCGTCCGCCGGCTCGATCAACCTGCCCAGCGCCGGACGCAATCCCAGCGTGCCAAAGAAATCTCCCGTGACAAAATCGCCTTGCAAATTCTCTGCTGTTTCCCCCGTTCGTGTCGCGGCAGGGAAAGGCCCGCTGGCCGCCATACTCCGAAATACCTTGCCAGTCTGCCGTTGCAGGTCGCGGAACATGGGCACGCTGAAGTAATATGTCGGATCCCCATAGTTCGACATGTAGCCGGTGTTGGCACCGCTTGCTCGCAGAAGCACCACGGTCTGCGGGTCCTGCACCGGCAAACTATGCAGCAGCACCTGTAGAAACAGAGAAAAAATTGCCGTCGTCGCTCCAATGCCCAGCGCCAGCGTCATCACCGCAGTCACGGTGAATCCCGGCGACTTGCGCAGTTGCCGCACAGTAAATTTCAGGTCAGTCCACAGGTTCTCCATCCAACTCCACATCCAGAACTCGCGCCCGCGTTCTTCCAGCAAGGTGGAATTTCCAAACGCGCGCCGCGCCGCATGCGTGGCTTCTTCCCGCGGCATTCCTTCCACAACCAGCGCTTCGATCTTCTCGTTCAGGTGCTGTTCGATCTCGTCCGAAAGATCATCCACCATCGCGCGTCGTTTCCACAAAAATCGCAGCGGGTTCATGCGGCGCTCCTACGGTTTTGCGGGTGCCAATACAAGAGAAATGCCTTCCAGCATGCGTTCAAACCTAGAGACCTCGCGCCGCAAATGCTTCACGCCCGCCGGGGTAATGTGATACATGCGCACGCGCCGGTTGGTCGCGGAAATCTTCCACTCCGCTTTGACCAGGCCCTCCTTCAGCATTCGTTGCAACGCCGGATAGAGTGAGCCCTCTTCCACCTGTAGCAAGTCGCGCGAATGCTGTTGGATGTGTTGCACCAGCGCATAGCCATGCATCGGCTGCCATTCCAGCGTTTGTAGAATCATCATCTCGAGCGCCCCTGGAAACAGGTCGCGAGAGGAGGAATGCGAATCAGATTTTGATCGAAGAGCCATAGGCTAGATATGACAAAGCCTAGACTAAATAGGGATATGAATTCCTGTCAACACTTTCGGCAGTGTTTCCAGTTTTTCTTGCAGAGATGCTGCCGACACTATCGCGCTCCGGGCACGCAGAAAGTAATATCCACAGTGATCGAGTCTTAGGCTGGCGTCCAGTTGCGATGCTCAACAATTGTCTTCGGCTCATAGGTCTTGCCTGCAGCCAGTCGCCGCTCTTCGTGATAGCTCCTCCATAAAGCGACCGGTCCCAGCGCCCAGCTAATTGCGCGTGTCACTATGCCGAATTCGGAACCAATCTCCAGTCGCACCGCTCGAATCTGGTCGCTGACCGCCCGGTTACTGCGACGCAGTTGTTTTTCCATGGCCCACAACAGACCGCTGTAGGCAGTTCGGATGGAACGAACCTCCCACTCGAAGCGCTTGCGAATCCGCGGATCGGCATCGTTCTTGTACCGCTTCCAGCCATCCAGGGTGGTCCGGCAAATGCGAAACAGGCTTGGCCCATTGCGTTGGAAGTCGCGCAAAAAAGCCAGATTCAGGAAACGGTTGGAGTCCTCGCGCGAAATCGCTGCGTGCTGAAAATTAAATTTATCTTGCCCATGAATATCGGCAAGGTTTACCTCCAGCATCCTGTTCTTCTCGGTCATTTCTTTGTGCAGCGGAGTGCCCGGCACCGGCGTATACAGCATGAACTGGTGAAAATCCGTTTCATGTGCAACCGCATGCTCAATCTCTTCCCCGATGTTGTCGGGAGTGTGATGCTCCAATCCGATAATGCTCGAACCCAGCAGCTTGATGCCGTGCTGGCGCAGTTCACGGGTAAGGGAACGCGTGTCTTGCCCTTGCAGTTTGGCGTAGCCGGCGCGCGGGGATTCCAGCCCCATCCATATCCAGGAAACTCCTAGCTCCACCAATTCCTTCATGCTGTATTTGCGGATGGCATTCGCCGACGAAAACACGTACATCGCCCAGGCCTTGCCTTCAGCCTTCATCAGGTCCAGCAATTCCATGGCGCGCTGGCGATGCAGCAGAAAATTCTCGTCCATCATAAAGAAGGAACGAA
Source organism: Acidobacteriaceae bacterium (assembly GCA_035502695.1). Lineage (GTDB taxonomy): Bacteria > Acidobacteriota > Terriglobia > Terriglobales > Acidobacteriaceae > JAKAAZ01. Next base: position 1,592 of record DATJUD010000019.1, on the reverse strand, counting down.
CCTTCATTGTCCGCTCCATTTCGCACATCACGTCAAACAGTTCTTTGCCGGTGTTGTAGAAATTTAGAAATTTTCCTTTGCCACCGAAGAAGGCTGATGTCGTACAGAAGTTGCAGCCCAGCGGACAACCGACTGAGGGAATGATGGTGGCTGCGGTATCACTTGCGGTTTCAGAAGCCTTCAACCCCATCGCGCGCACGTCGAATCCGGAAACAATGTGCGGATGGCGAATGGGCGCGCTCGGATCCTCGCCCAGATAGGCGCGCATCCAGGCAATGCCGTCGCCGCGCACGATATGGTCGGCGTCGACTCGTTCCGTAATGTCAGGCAGCGCGGCCACGTGGCCGCCCACGACAATCACTGATTCCGGAGAAATCTCGCGCACCATGCGACACATCTCCGCCACTTTGCCGACGTTTACGATGATCGATGAAATTCCGACGATGTCGTAATGATTCTTCTTCAACTCATCGGCAAACTTTTCGCGCGTAGGAAAATCGAGAACCGTGGACGGCGCGGAAATGTTTTGCTGGATCATCATGATGCCCCAGGAGCGATGAAACATCCGCAGCGAAAACGATCCCTGCATGCGCGTCACCTGGTTGTGGTACAACTCCATGGGATTGATGCTGCGGCTGCCGAATTCATCATCCTGCGCATACGGACCGAAAACCGAGGAGAGAAGGAGACGCGCCTGCATGCCTTTAGGGTGTGTGGCTTGTGCTTCTTTGAGTTCTGTAGTCATCATTCACCTTCGGGTTTCAGGTGGTGTGAACGGTCATTCGCGATGGACCGAGAGGGCCGTCATAAACTAATGAAGGCGGCGGGCACAGTGGATCGTGGAAGAGGGCTTATGTTTATTGTCCTGCTGGCAGACCCATTCCACAATGCGATGACAAAAAGATTACAAAACTACATCGCGCTGCCTTGTCGTACGCGCATCGTGTCCGGCTGAAAATGCGACACCGCCCCTGGTCGCGACTTACACTTGTCTAGATATGCGGCTCTTCGTTGGGATTCCACTTGCGGCTTCGGTGATCGAACAACTCGAGAAGGTTTCCATGCGGCATCGAGTGGAGGGAGATGGATTGCGCTGGTCGACGCCCGAGTCGTGGCACATCACGCTGCAATTTCTTGGGAACACCAGCGAAACACAATATGAATGCGTCGTTGCTCGATTGCGCGAAGTGCATGCCGCTCCTGTCCCAATTGAGCTCGACGACCTGGGCTTCTTCGATCATGCGGGAATTTTCTTCGCCGGTGTTGCACTCACGCCGGAATTGTTAGCGCTTCAGCAAAAAGTGACGGCGGCCACCGTTCCGTGCGGCTTCGTAGCGGAGGATCGTCCATATCGTCCCCACATCACGTTGGCACGGAGCAAGGGCAGGCGAAATGCAACCGGATTGGAGACATTGAAAGCGAAAATTCGTCATCCGCCGAAATTCAGCCGATTTGTTGCGGAGGAGTTCCTCCTCTATGAAAGTTTCACTCGCCCGACCGGTTCCCAATACGAAACCCGCGAGAGATTTCGTTTGGGCCTTTGAGCTAAAAACTGCACCAAAAGTGAAGCAAGATAGATAGTTGCCTTAGCA
>DATJUD010000018.1:0-63480 GCA_035502695.1 Acidobacteriaceae bacterium | reverse complement strand
CATCTGCTTCAGGCCGGCACGCAGCGCCACCTCCGCGGAAGTCGCCGACTCGTACAAAACATCGTGCGCACCCAGCGCCGCGGTGTAAAGTTTTTCTGCATTCGCTAACACGCGTTTTTCCGCCAGCAACGCTTCCTCTTCGCCCGCCTCCAATTGCGCTTGATTGATTTCCTTTGCCTGGAATCGCCACAAATCCGCCATCCGAAGCCGATCCTGCTCGTCGGTTTGCATGGCCGCAAGCTTGCCGCGCAGCTCTATCCATTGCATAAAAGCTTTGTGAACTGCCTCTTCAGAAATCGCGGCACTGCGATCCAGCAGACTGCGCTGCTGTGCCTGATCGAACGCGCCCAAAGAATCGCTCTGCGCGTGGACCAGCGCCAACTCCGGCGCTAAAGCCTTCAGCACGCTGACAGTTGCGGGTTGATTATTCACAAACACGCGCGCTTTTCCAGTGGCTGACACTTCCCGGCGAAGAATGATTTCCTCTCCGGCTGCATCTAACCCATTGGCATCCAGAATGCCGAGCGCGCCGGGCGTTGCCTCAAACACGCACGCGACCAAGGCACGTTCCGCTCCGTGACGAACAATTTCCGCGGAAGCTTTTTCTCCCAAAAGGAGTCCCAGCGCGTCTATAAGAATGGATTTGCCGGCGCCGGTTTCCCCGGTCAACAGATTCAGGCCGGGTCCAAACGCGACGGTTACGTTGTCGACGACGATGTAATTTTCCGCGCGCAGTTCCAGCAGCATGGCACTCCGGACTCGAGAAGCTGTTGCATCAACAATTTTGATTGATACCAGGAGATGAGACGGCTTCGAGCGCAGCATACCATGAATCGAATTGCAATCGATTCGCCGTGCCACGAACCCAGATCGCAACTTGGAGCAATCGGAAAGCCCCAGTACACTCAAAGTAGCTATGAATGCATTGTCCGCTCTACTTATTTTCTTCTTTCAGACCGCCGACGCGACTGATGCCACCCAGGCTGCGCTACCTGTCCATGGCAGCGCCCTGGTCGACATGTGGCACAACCTGGGCGCCGTCGCTATTGCTGTGCTTGTGATCCTGTTGATCGCCAGCCTGCAGTCGTGGAGCATCATTCTGGGAAAATGGTCGGCCTTTCGCAGAGCGGGCACGCAAAGCAAGCGCTTCCTGCGCGCCTTTCAAAAGGCGGACCGTCTGCAGGATGTCGCCGCCGTCAGCGAACAGTTCAAGCCCAGCCCCCTGGTGCAGGTGTTTGAAGACACCTATGAAGAGTACCGGCACCAGATGGAATCTTTCGGCGAAGTCCGCAACATGAGGGCGCTCGAACGCACGGCGCAAACGGCTGCCAGCGAAGCTCTCACGGTAATGGAAAGCCGCATGACCTGGCTGGCCACCATCGGCAATGTGGCTACATTTATCGGCCTGTTCGGAACCATCATGGGCATCGTCGATGCTTTTATGGGCCTGGGAACCTCTGGAGGAGCGACGCTGCGCGCTGTCGCACCTGGTATTTCAGAAGCACTGATTACCACCGCCGCGGGTATCTTTGTCGCTGTTCCCGCCGTCATGGGATACAACCAGCTCACCAGCCGGTTGCGCGAACTAGGCGCGCGCCTCGATGACTTTGGCCGCGAGCTTCTCAACACCATCGAAGAGTTGAATGCCTTGCCGGCGCCCTCGGCCGAGGAATACGCGCGTCAGCGGGAGGTACCGCGTGGCTTACACCGCTAAGAACGGCGGCACTCAAACCGCGCTGTCCGACATCAACATCACGCCGTTGGTGGATGTGGTGCTGGTGCTGCTCGTCATCTTTATGATCACCGCGCCGGTGTTGCAGTCAGGCATCCAGGTTGCTGTTCCCCGCACCCGAACCGTCAAGCAGATCACGCAGCAGCGCACCGTCGTCACCATTGACAGCCAACAGCGCGTCTATCTGGACGACAAACCGGTGAATGTCAACGATCTTCCGCAGTTGTTGCTGCAGAAAGTGGGCCATGCCAGCCCGGCGGAACGCGTCATTTATCTGCGCGCCGATCAAAAAGTTCCTTTTGGCGCCTTCGCCTCCGTCATGGACGCGGTCAAGCAGGCCGGCATCACCAATATCAGTATTGTGACCCGGCCCATCGAATCGTCTCCGGCTGGGCAATAAAAAACGATGCCATATATTCACGAAACCTGGGACCTGCACGAACCGGTTGTCGGCTCATGGTTTGGTTCGTTTGCGCTGCATGCCGCGCTGGCACTGGCCATCATTTCGTCAACGATCTATTTGAGCAGACTGCATGACAGCCGCTGGGGTCAGATCAGCTCCGGGGAAACCATTAGCGCCACGTTGGTCTCTGCTGCTCCAACATTGCCGCTGCCCAGCCCGTCGCTCAACTCAGACTCTGTGCTGGCAACGCAGAACCCCAGCCCGGCGCCCTTGATTCCTGAAAAACAAGCGCAGGCCGCTCCGGATCTGACAGCGATTCCCATCCCGGCCAAGCCGAAACCAATCAAGCACGTGGCTCCCAAAGCTGCGCCCGCTCCACCGAAATACGTCCAGCCGAAACAAGAACAGCATCGCGCCACTTATGGTGAGGCCGCACCCTCCAGCATTCCAACCTCGATCCCAACTTCCATCGACAAGAGCGTGGTGGTGCAGAATGGCAACTTCGGTTCGCGATTCGGCTGGTACGTGGACGTGATCAAACGCACCGTGGCGCAAAACTGGTACAGCCAGTTGGCCGACCCGAAAGCGTCCATGGGCCATTCCGTGATCGTCACCTTCACCGTGCACCGCGACGGCTCCGTCAGCGACCCGCGCATCGCTCAATCCAGCGGCGTCTCTTCACTGGATCTATCCGCGATTCAGGCCGTGGAGCGTGTGAATTCGTTTGGCCCTTTACCCGCCGGATATGCAGGAAGTTCAGTCATGGTGGCCTATACCTTTACTTATGATCAAAGTACCCTGCAGCGGCAGTGATTTTCTGTGAAGCGTATCTACAGAGCACGGTAATCGACAGGAATAGAAGTAGTTAGCAGTTTCCTTGGTAAAAATGTATTTTTTTACGCAGTCAAAATTGGATTTACTACGTCAAACGGAGTGCACAATGGAAGCTTCCCCGAGTTTTGCTACTAAGCAAGCCGTCCGTCTTCTCTTTACCTTCCTATTCCTGGCCACCACACTGGCCTCGGCGCAGGATTGGGTTCGCACTGGCACCAATCTGGGCGCGACAAAAATTCGCCTGGCCGCCGCCGACTTCAAGCTGGTCGGCAATGATCCGGCTCTCAGCAGCGCCCAACTCACCTTTGACCAGGTTCTGTTTTCCGATCTGACAAATGCCGGCATCTTCGACATGGTTTCAAAGAGCCTGGCGCCCCCTGTAACCCCCGGTTCTCCCTCCGAAATCAACCTGACCCAATGGAGTTCTCCGCCCGCCAACGCCGCCATGGTGGCCTTCGGCGCCATCGCCGTGCAGAACAACCACGTGATTGTGGATGGCTGGTTATTCGACGCAAAAAATACGCAATCCCCGCAAGTCCTGGGCCAGCGTTACGATGAGGCGCTCACTCCCGACACAGCCCGCCACATCGCCCATGAATTTGCCGATGCCATCATCGCGCGGCTCGGCGGCGGCATCAACGGCATCGCGGAAAGTAAGATCTACTACATCTCTGACCGCAGCGGCACGAAAGAAGTCTGGGAAATGGACTACGACGGCGCCAACCAGCACCAGATCACCCATCTGGCCGCCATCTGCCTGTCGCCACGCATTTCGCCCGACGGCACTCGCCTGGCGTTTGATGAATTGAATTCGCGCGGCGGCAACATCCGTATCTATTCCATGAGCCTGCACCGCATGGTGAATTTCCCGATCCACGATGGAACGGACTATTCACCAGCCTGGTCGCCCGACGGCAACAACATAGCCTTCTCTTCTTCGCGCAGCGGTGACCCGGAAATCTGGATCGCTTCGGCAAGTGGTTTCGGCCTGCGCCGCCTCACCGCCTATCGCGGACCCGATGTTTCCCCCGTATTCAATCCCAAGACAGGCGACCAGATTGCCTGGATCAGCGGCCGCACCGGTCTTCCGCAGGTCTACATTATGAGCTCCGATGGCACCAACGTGCAGCGCATGACCGACGGCGGTTATGCGACGTCGCCTGCGTGGTCGCCCAACGGACAGTTTCTGTCGTTCGCCTGGTCACGTCACTATGGACCCGGCGCTCCCGGCGGGCAAGACATCTACGTGATGGATATTGCAAGCCGTCGATGGGAGCAATTGACGCACGATATCGGTCGTACAGATTTCCCGTCGTGGTCGCCCGATGGCCGCCATATTGTTTTTCAACGCACTTTGCACGGTCACAGCGAAATCTGGACCATGTTGGCGGACGGAACCGGACAGCAAGCCTTAACCACGGTTGGAAACAGCGACATGCCGAACTGGAGTTGGAAGTAATCGTGCCGGTGATGAGAAGCACACAACAACCGGTTTTTTCGTTCTACACTACTTAACGAAGGAAGGTCCTGAGGAGAATCCATGAAGAACTATAAGAAGAATTCGGCGCTAGCATGTGCGGCGCTTGCTGTTTTCCTGTTCACTACTGGCTGCCATCACAAACAGGCCGAAGCACCGGAGCCCCCGGCGCCTCCGGCTGAAACAACCCCGGCTCCCACCGCCAACATCACCGTTACTCCGGACACGATCACTCCTGGACAAAGCGCTGCCCTCAACTGGACAACCACCAACGCGACCGATGTCTCTATCGATGGAATCGGCGCCGTCGAAACCAGCGGCACCAAGACCGTCAGCCCCACCGACACCACAACCTACCATCTGGTTGCGCGCGGCGATGGCGGATCGACCGATGCCACAGCAACCTTGACAGTGAGCCAGGCGCCACCGCCCGCAGCCTCCTCGGGAGCGTTGACGGAGTCGGAATTTGAGCAGAACGTCAAGCCGATCTTCTTCGACTACGACAGCTACAGCATCCGTTCCGATGCACAGACCACCATTACTCAGGACGCATCCTTCCTGCAGTCGCATCCAGATGCCAAGATCCTGATCGCCGGCTATTGCGACGATCGCGGATCGGCAGAGTACAACCTGGCACTCGGTCAGAATCGCGCCAACGCTGCGAAGACTGCTCTAGTACAGGCCGGTGTCGATGGCAGCCGGATTCGTACCATCAGCTATGGCAAGGAAAAGCAGTTCTGCACGGAACAGAATGAAGCTTGCTGGCAGCAAAATCGTCGTGCCCAGTTCAGCCTCGATCAGTAGAGGTTGCCTTGTCGCGCGAAGAGTAACGCACATCCGTTCGCGGATGATCAAAAGCTCCACCCCTGGCAGCACTTGCATGGACCATCATCCTGCAGGTGCTGCCGTGGATTTTGAAACACTCATCCTACTTGCCGTACACTTTTGTTGGAACCAGAATTCAGGCGTAATTCGCGCCTAGAGCGGGTGTCGCATGCGTACTTTTCTACGAGTTTCCGCACTTTCGGTTTGCGTTCTTTTGCTGGCCGCCGCGCCCAACGCATTTGCTGTCAATAAAGACATCATTGCGCTGCAGGCCCAGGTGCAACAAATGCAGGACATGATGATGAGCATGCAGCAGGCGAACGATGAGCGCTACGCCACCATGCACAACCTGTTACAGCAGACAGCTGAAAGCGTCGGCAAAGTTGCCTCCCAAGTGGAGGCGATGCAAAAAGCGGCCCAGGATCAGCAAGGTGCACAAGGGAATTCACTGCAACAACTGTCCGGCCAGATGCAGTCCATGAACGACTCACTGGATGAACTTCGCGCTCGCCTCGACAAGTTGGACAAAGAGATCAATTCGCTTTCGTCACAGCAATCCTCTCTCGCCGCCGGCCAGCCCATGGCAGCCGGTCAACCGGGACAGGCAATGCCTGCCAATGGCCAGCCGGGAGCAGACCAGCCACAGGGCGCATCGGATCAGCCTCCAGCCCCGCAGGCGCCTCCGCTCGATCAGCTCTATCAATCCGCGGCCAGCGACTACAACGCCGCAAAATATAACCTATCCAGCCAGGAATTCGCCGACGTTATCAAGTTTTATCCGCAAACCCCGCAGGCTGCCAACGCCCAGTTCTACATGGGCGAAATCGACTATCGCGCCGGAAACTACAAGAGCGCCATCGATAACTACTCTGCGGTGCTGTCGCAGTATGCGGGCAGCTCCAAAGCGCCCACAGCTCAGTTGCGCAAGGCGGAATCGGAGTTGGCCCTGGGTCAGCGCGAAGCCGGCATTCACGATTTGCGGGCTCTGATTCAGCGCTATCCGCAAACTCCAGAAGCGATGCAGGCGCGCAGCAAGCTAAACGGCATGGGAGTTCACATCTACGCCAAGCCCGACGCAGGACGCCCATAGACACTGCTCGACCCAGGTTCCACGCACCCGCTTCGCGAGGATTTCAAATCTTTATGACTAAGACAGGCACGACCTCCGCGCAGTCAGACGCCGATGAGAACAAGGGCGTCGTTGAAGACTCTTCCCCGCGCCAACCTGGAAAACCGCAAGAATCTCAGGAGTCGATGACTGGGCAGTTGGGCCATCGCAACGCCGACGAGATGACCTACGGCAACGATTCCGACTTCCCCGAACCCGGCGCCACTCCGGAGCATAGCGGCGAGCACAAATAGAGTGGCCAGCGCTCTAGTGTCAGGCGTGTAATCGCCGATGCATTCGGTGATCCTGCACATCCTCGTTGTTTTATTTCTCGCGACAGTCATTCGATCGACATTTGGGTTCGGCGAAGCTCTCTTTGCTGTGCCCTTGCTCGCGCTTCGCATCCCTCTCACGGTTGCGGCACCCTTGGCGGTTCTGGTTTCCATCACCATCGCCTTCGTTGTCGTAGCGCAGGATTGGCGACACGTTCACCTGCCCAGCGTCGGCGGGCTGCTCGGGTCGACCGTTGTCGGTATCCCTGTGGGCCTGTTGTTACTCAAGGCCGGGAGACCCAATATTATGAAAGCGGCTCTCGCCATCATCCTGATTTGCTTCTCTTTGTATTCCCTGCGCGGACGAACGCTGTTGCGGTTGCAAACTGACAGCAAGCGATGGTTGCTGGCTTGCGGGTTTTGCGCCGGCGTCCTTGGCGGTGCCTACGGAATGAACGGACCACCGCTTGTTCTCTACGGAGCGATGCGTCGCTGGTCAGCACAACAATTTCGAGCGACGCTACAAGGTTATTTTCTGCCGGCCAGTATCCTCGGAATGACGTCCTTCTGGCTCGCCGGTTTGTGGACCTCCACCGTGACGCACGATTATCTGTGGTCTTTGCCTGTCGTGTTGCCGGCAATCTGGCTGGGCAGAATATTCAACCGACGTCTCCACGGAGAACGTTTTCTTCGCTATGTGTACATCGGCCTGGCGATTGTCGGGTGCGTCTTACTGGTGCAGTCAATCCACCCATAAATCGGCGGTGCGAGATAATATCGCATGGCCAGCTACCAGCCCAATGAACGCACAAGAGTGACGAGACTGCCGAAGCGCGCTGTCTACGATCAAGCGCAAGTGCACGCTATCCTCGATGAAGGATTTCTCTGCCATGTCGGCTTCACCGTTGACGAACAACCCTATGTAATTCCCACCGGATACGTCCGCGCAGGCGAAAAACTCTACGTCCATGGCTCGGCCGCAAGCCGCATGCTGCGAACGCTCGATCAGGGTGTCAAGGTCTGCGTGACGGTCACGCTGGTCGACGGATTTGTGCTGGCTCGCTCCTCGTTCCATCATTCCGTCAACTACCGCTCCGTGGTAATTTTTGGAACCGCGCACCTGGTCCTCGATCGCGAAGAGAAAATGGATGCGCTGCGCCGTTTTACAAATCACATTGTTCCCGGCCGATGGGACGAGGCGAGAATGCCGACGAATCAGGAATTGAAAGCCACCAGCGTGCTGGTATTGCCGATGGAGGAAGTTTCCGCAAAAATGCGCACGGGACCTCCCATCGACGACGAGGAGGACTACGAAATCCCCATCTGGGCCGGAGTGGTTCCTATCCACATGCGCGCCGGCGAACCGATTCCTGACGAGCGCATCTCGGCCGCCGCCGAACCCTTCGACCTCACAAGGTTGACAAGATTTTCCTGAGAGGTTGCGCCAAGATATAGAAATTTGAAGGTCAGCGAAGAATAGCTGGCTGGCAATCTTCCCGCTTCGCTTCCGACTGACCTTCAATGTCACGACGTCGCCGGCGCGCTACTCCTTGTCGTATACGGCCATTCGCTTGTTCTGCTCGTGCATTGCGGAGGATGTGTTCGTCAAAGTCTTGCCATCGTGTGAGACCGTCAGGGTGCCCTTCACGATCGGCTTTCCGTTCATCTTCTCTACAAAGCTGAATGATTGCGCATTGATTTTTGTGGCTGCAAGCGTCAAACCAGCGGGAACCGTAGGGCCGACCGGAGTTACATCTTTTCCGTCGAACGTCAGGTCAAGCCTGGCTTTTATTTCCGGCAGAATCCACGCAATCCCGTTGGGACCGTTGGCAGCAAACTCCATTATCGGTGAGGTAGACTCCTTCACTTTTTCGCTCTTCCACGTTCCCAGCAACCCGTTTGTCCCTGCCGTGCGGGTATACACCTCGGTATCGTGGAAAGCCGTCCCGTCTGGATTGGTGCCCGTCGAAATCACAGTCATCGTCTTTCCATCCTTAGAAACCTGCATGACGTCCGTATCCAGCAACATGTCGCCATGACGATCTTCTGTGGTCCACGTGGACGGGCCAGTCTGTTTCCAGGTCACGCTGGAATCGAACGGCGTCTTATACGGCTGTCCATCGGTTTTGAAGGTGTACGATCCGACCCCCGTCGTCTCCTTCAGCATGCCATCTGAAGCGGTGGAATACGTGACCGTATCGCCGGTTAAATGGCTCTTCGCCTGATTCAATTTCCACTTCCCGACAAAAGCACTTTGTGCGCTGACAAGCGTACAGCAGCTAACCATGGCCAACAAACAGCCGGATACGATTCGAAGTTTCATTGTGGATGGTACCTCCAGGTATCGTCATCAATTCGGAAAATGATGCCAAACTTTGGGGTAGGTTGCGTCGATCCCGATATGATCGGTGCGATTATATCCACCTCGCGCAAAGTCTGAAAAGGCAGTTCACCCCGGGATTAAGTTTTGCTGCGGAATCGCAACCTCGACCGCCCTCGCGTGCTAGAGTCGATTTTGTGGCTAGAACATCCCAGGAAATGCAGCGCCTCAAGGACAAGCCAACGACCGCAAGCGGCAGACGAGACCGCAACATTCCGGCTCACGACGATCCCTCTAGTCAACTCGGTCACGCGGAAGTCGTCAGCGGCCGATGGCTGGTGAAGGCAATCCTGATCGTCCTGGCGGCGTCCGGCGTCGCGCTGTATCTCACCATCTGCCTCCTTTTTTATCAAGGACAGTGGCAGTTCGCTTTCTTCCCACCCAAAACATTGCAGCCCGCAGCGGCGACCGTCGCCGCGAGCAGCGGACTTCCCATCACCGACATTCGCTTCGACACTACACAAGAAGGCATAGAGCGATTGAATGGATGGTGGATTCCCGCCGACATAGCATTTTCTCCAACAGCGTCACTTTCACATTTCGTCGTTCTCTTTTGCCCCAATGGCCATACAGATTTGCCGGATAACGTCGACGCTCTCAAGGCATTTCATGCACTCGGCGTCAGTGTGTTCGCATTCGACTATCAGGGCTTCGGCAAAAGCCAGGCCGGACATCCCTCGCAGCAGAAGGCCTATGCCAATGGCATTGCCGCGCTGAATTATGTGACCGGACTTCGACACATTCCAGCGGATCATGTGGTGATCTATGGCGCTCGGCTCGGTGCTGCTGTCGCCGCACATGTCGCGCAAACTTCGCCGAAGATCGCCGGCCTCGTCCTCGAAGATCCGCAGCCATCGCTCGCAGCAGAGATCAAGCACGAGCAGCATATTCATCTGCTACCCATGTGGCTCATCGTTCAGGATCGATTCGATATCTCCGGCATCATTCCGACGCTGAAGATCCCAAAACTCATTCTCTCCACTCCCGCGATGCATCGATATGCTTCCGGCGCTGCTGAAATATACACCGGCGCGACAGCGCCGAAGCAGCAAGCGTCCATCGCGGAATCGTCGAATCAGACCGTGTATGCGCTTCCGAAATGGCGTAATGCGGTCGGCAATTTTCTCAACTTCATCGCCGAACAGAGTTCTAATCGACCTGCTCCAGCCAGTACCCTAAAATAGCTTGAGGTTACATGTGGATGCACATCGACACCGAAGAGCAACTCGAAGACAAATTGTCCCAGCCAACCCCGGATGACGTCGCCGCCATGCGAGCGCTGCAAGGCGACATCCTGGTGTTGGGTGTCGGCGGAAAAATGGGGCCGAGCCTCGCACGACTGATGCAACGGGCCATCAACGAAGCTGGTGTCCAGAAAAAAATCATTGCCGTCGCGCGTTTTACCGATCCGGATCTACCCGCCGCGCTCCAGGCAGATGGAATTGAAACCATCACAACCGACCTGCTCGATGACGGCGCGCTCGATCGCTTGCCCGATGTGCCCAACGTGATTTTTATGGCGGCGCGAAAATTCGGCACCACCGGCGCCGAACATCTCAGCTGGGCGATGAATACGCAGTTACCCGCGCTCGTCGTCAGCAGGTATCGCCATTCGCGCATCGTCTGCTTCTCCAGCGGCAATGTCTATCCGCTTCGACCGTTGCATCTTGGCGGAGCCACCGAAGAGACGCCCCCCGATGCCCACGGCGAATACGCACAGTCTGTCCTCGGTCGCGAACGCATTTTCGAGTACGGTTCGCATCGCTGGGGCACGCCGGTCACGCTGCTGCGTCTCAACTACGCTGTCGACCTTCGCTATGGCGTGCTCTCGGATATCGGTACCGCTGTGTTTCAACGCCAGCCTCTCGACATCCGCACGCCTGCTCTGAATGCCATCTGGCAGCGCGACGCAAATTCCGTCTGCTTTCGCGCCTTTGAGTATTGCCAGTCGCCTCCGTTTATCTTGAATCTCACAGGTCCCGAAACTCTCAGCGTTCGCTGGATTGCGGAAGAATTCGGCAAGCATTTCGGATGCGAGCCAATCTTTGCCGGCGAAGAGACGAACTCCGCCTACTTGAGCAACGCGGCAAAACAGCATCAACTCTTCGGCTATCCCACCGTCACTCCGAATCAGATGATTGCGTGGACCGCTCATTGGATCGCCGGCGGCAAGAGAAGTCTGAATAAGCCCACACATTTCCAGACGCGAGACGGAAAATTCTGATGACTCTGCGCGAGAAATTAAAAAGCGGCCTTGTCATTCCGGCCCACCCGCTCGCACTAACGAGCACACGCAAGCTCGATGAGCGTCGTCAGCGCGCGCTTACGCGATACTATCGAGCCGCAGGAGCCGGTGGCGTCGCCGTCGGCGTGCATACCACTCAATTTGCGATTCGCAATGTTGGCCTGCTGAAGCCCCTACTGGAGCTGGCTGCGGAAGAAGTTCGCGGGTCCGAAATGGTGAAAATCGCCGGCGTCTGCGGCCCTGTCTCCACCGCGGTAGACGAAGCCGAACTGGCCCGCTCGCTAGGTTATGACGCTGCCCTGCTCAGCATGGGCGGTCTGCAATCGCTCAGTCTCGACGAACAGCTGGATCGCGCCCACACCATCGCTTCCATTCTGCCGATCGTCGGCTTCTATCTGCAACCACTCGCCGGCGGTCAGATTTTTCCCTATCGCTTCTGGCGCAAATTTGTCGAGATAGAAAATATCGTCGCCATCAAAATGGCTCCGTTCAATCGCTACCAAACCATCGATGTGATCCGTGCCGTGCTCGACGCCGGCCGCGAAAATGACATCGCTCTCTATACCGGAAACGACGACAACATCCTGATCGATCTGCTGACCGAATTTAATTTCAGTGGCAACAGCGCTCGCATTGTCGGCGGCCTGTTGGGTCACTGGGCTGTCTGGACAAAAATGGCGGTCGCCCATCTTGAGCTCGCAAAAAAGTCGCGCGGTCCGATCGCCGCCAACCACCTTACGCTCGCCCAGCAAATCACCGATGCCAACGCAGCCTTCTTTGACGCGGCCAATACCTTCGCCGGCTGCATCGCCGGCATTCACGAGGTGCTGCGCCGCCAGGGTCTGCTCGAAGGCATCTGGTGCCTCGATCCAAAAGAGGGCCTGTCGCCGGGCCAAAGCGAAGAGATTGACCGCGTGTATCACGCCTATCCCCATTTGAACGACGATGCGTTTGTTGCATCGCATATCGACCAATGGCTTCGATAACCATCTCCGCTGTCTCCGAAAGGAAATCACGTTGCGAGTAGGTATCATCGGCACCGGCGCTATGTCGCACAAGCATGCGCAGGCCTATCGAAACATCGGCTGGGAACTGACTGTCTGCACTAACACCACGGCTGCAAAAGGTCGCACCTTCACCGAGGCCACCGGAGCAGAGTTCGTCGCGAACTACGAAGAACTCATCTGCCATCCTCGCGTCGATGTCGTCGATATCTGCACCCTGCCCGGTTTCCGCTTGCCCGCGGTTGAGCTCTCCGCGAAAACGAAGAAGCATGTCATCGTCGAAAAACCCATCGCCACCAATCTCGAAACAGCACGCAAGATGATGGAGGTCGCTGACAATGCGGGCATCCAGCTTGGCGTCGTCAGCCAACATCGCTTCGACGATTCGACACAATTCCTCAAGCAGGCGATCGCCAACGGACGGCTTGGCACGATTATTGAAGCCGACGCATACGTCAAGTGGTATCGTTCCGCGGAATACTACAGCCGCCCCATCAAAGGTAGCTGGACAGGCGAAGGCGGCGGCGCACTTATCAACCAGGCCATTCATCAACTCGACGTCCTTTTGTATTTGATGGGCCCGCTCGATCGCGTCACGGCCACATGGCAGTTGGGCGCAGCACACCAGATCGAATCGGAAGATGTGGTGAACGCGCTGCTCACCTATGCGAACGGGGCAACGGGCGTTCTGCAGGCTTCCACTGCGCTGTGGCCGGGATATCCCGAGCGAATTGAGATTCACGGAACAAAGGGCTCTGCCATCGTCACCGGCGATAAGTTGACTCGCTGGGATGTGCAAGATGACACCGGCGAGTCCGCGCCCATCGATCACGCCATGGCCTCCGGCGCTTCCGATCCCATGGCGATTTCTACGCTGACACTGGAGCGCCAATTCCTCGATTTCGGCGACGCCTGCGCCACCGGCCGCGCGCCGCTGGTTTCCGCGCTCGAAGGATATCGCGCCCTCGAAGCTGTGATCAGCATCTACGAATCCTGTCGACAGGGTCGCACCATCGTCATCGATCACACACCTCGAGAATCCGAACCGCAGCAGACGCGCAAGAGGTCACGATGAAATCACGATCGATTACCGGACGCGATCCCGCCACCGGCAATGTGCTCGAAGTCATCATTGAGAACGGTCGCATTCGCGCCATTATTCCCAGCCCGATCGAAGAGGCGTCGTGGCTCTCGCCCGGATTCATCGATTTGCAGGTAAATGGTTATCTTGGTAGCGACGTAAATGCGGACGATGTTGATCCCGATGTCATCTTCTCCTTGACAAAAAAAATGCTCGCGCTGGGAGTGACATCATTTCTACCCACCGTCATCACCGCATCCGAGGAGAAAATCATTCACGCGCTGCGAGCGATTGCGGAAGCAAGACGCGCCAATCCAGTCGTCGCCCATGCCATTCCCTTTGTGCATGTGGAAGGTCCGTTCATTTCGCCCAACAATGGCCCTCGCGGCGCTCACGATCGCGAACACGTTCGCCCTGCGAACCTTGCGGAATTTGAGCGATGGCAGGCGGCATGCGATGGGCTTGTCGGCATGGTCACGGTGTCGCCCCACACTGACAAGTCCCTGGCATTCATTTCCGCGCTGGCCAACAAAGGAATCGTCGTCGCTATCGGCCACAGCCATGCATCGCCTGCTCAGATTCATGTAGCCACCGACGCAGGCGCCACTCTCTCCACCCATCTCGGAAATGGACTCGGCAGTCCGCTGCCACGCCATCCGAACCTGTTGTGGGCGCAGCTTGCAGAAGACCGCCTCGCCGCAACCTTTATCGCCGATGGCCATCATCTGCCGACGGACACACTCAAGGCGATGTTGCGCGCAAAAACAATCAGCCGCAGCATTCTGGTGTCAGATGTTGTGTCCCTGGGGGGTATGCCGGCCGGCATCTATCAGGCAAACGTGGGTGGTGCGGTGGAGGTGACACCCGATGGCCGCGTCATCAGCGCTTCCGGCGGGGGCTTTCTTGCCGGCGCATATCGCGCTTTGCCTGTCGGCATCGCGCATGCCGCTTCCATCGACGGTGTCTCGCTCGGCGGTGCAATCCAAATGGCCACAGAAAACCCGGGTCACTTTGTCGGTCGCAATGGAACCCTGCATATCGGCGCGCACGCCGATCTTGTTCTCTTCGACTGGTCGCCTCAGCAACCCGTCGCGAGTGCGCTCGAAATTCGAACCGTCTTCGTCGCTGGCGAAGAAGTCGAATGATACTTCCTGTACCGGCTCGTCGCGTAGGGCTCAGATCAGTTTCGTGTCGGGGAGAGAATCAATGTGTTTTCCCGGTGGCAGGACGTTCTTCCACGGGCGGTAAATGTACATGCCGATCAGCAGAATGTGAATGCCGATGTAGGTCACGTACATCGCCAAAAGAAACAGCGCGCCTCGGCTGGTAAATTCCATTCCGATGACCAACAGAACTCCAAGTACAACCGTGATCACACCCAGAATTCGCAGCGCTCTTCTTTCCTTCGGATGATCGCGTAGATGCGATGCGAGCCGCAGGTCCCATCCACCCCAGATCAATCCCTGTAGCCCTGCGAGCACTGCCAGCAGCTGCACCGAACCCCAGGGACTCACCCAGAAAAACAAGCCAGCACCCATGGCCAGCGCCGCAAAAAATAGATAGAAGTGCAGCTCCCGCCGGTGTCCATGATGCAGCGCCAATCCACCGATGGCATCGATCACGCCGATCAGCAACAGACCGGCGGCGGTCAACAATACCGCCACCACACACCCGGTAGCCTCAAACACAATGTTGGTCATGGTGGATCTCACCCAAAATAGCGCGAGGCCCAGCGCAATCATCAAGATTCCTTGGGCAACCAAAACCGTGGTGTGGACTTTCGCTTCCCTGACCATACGCAGTCCCCCCGTTTGGGTCTGTCTACCCGCGATGATACAGTTCCTCCCGCTTGAATGTAATTACAGGACAAGGCGCCGAGCGAATTAATCCATAGGCAACACCCGCCGGCATAAATGCCGAAAGTTTTCGGCCTCGTTCAGACCCCGACACAATCAGGTCGGCCTTCGTCGCGATTACCCTGCGGAGTATCGCTTCCACCGGCTCGCCATACACGCGATGCACGCTCACCTTACAATCAGAGCCTTTTAATGCCTCGATCAGCAGGTCCGACTGCGATTGCACTTCTTTGTCGAACGAATTCCCGGGCGTGTCGCTGATTTCATCAATCGCATGGACCAGTTGTACATGCGCATGCAGCTCTCGAGCGAGCGAGGCCGCATAGAGCAGTGCGGCCTGCGACGGATGCTGCAACACGGTCGCATAGACAATCGTCTGTAACGGAATGTCTTTACGGGTGACGTTCACGCAGCTCGGTCCTACCGTCAGCACCGGGCAAGATACCTTACGCAGAATCGCTTCCGCCGTCGATCCCAGGATCAGCCGTTCTAGGCCGTGCGCTCCATGGGTGCCGGTCACCAGCAAACTTGGCTTCTCTTGCTGGACCAGGGCCTCCAGCGCATCCGCCACCGAACCTTCCGACAGGATGGCACGAGCCTGAATCCCTCGACGCCGCAACTGGTTCGTCAGCTGTTCCAGGTCCTCTGCCATCGCCTGGCCGATCTCGGGCGCGGCGAGTACCGCATTCGGTTCTGGATGTGCCGCGTTTCCGGAATTCACCACATGGGTCAGCAGCAATTCCTTACCGTAGAGATTCACTAGATTTTCTGCATAGGAAAGGGCTGCGATGGAAGACCTGGAAAAGTCAGTCGCGACCAGGAGTTTCTCAAATGCAGGAATAACTTTCTTGGGTTCAATCGTGACGCCCGCATGGGTGGACTGTGCCATAAGCTACCTCCCTCGAAGGAGTGTCCCTGATATAAGGCTGAACCGGAGCCGCGCCCTGCGGCAGTGACGAAGAATACATGTGCAAGTGATGAGCATCACTTTTTTACCTGCAGACGGAAGTTCCGCTGAATATCCGCGCAGCATCGAATTTCCGCCCGCGGCCGATCATCGCAAGTCGAGATCCGTACAGTCCCTGGGCGTCCGAATCTTAGACGGTCTCAAGCTCCGTGCATACTGGAACTTCAATCGACCGCGCAGAATCACGCCGACCGCAGTGGTCCTCATCGATGGAGCTACGGGATGCTGGCGCTCCCTCTAACAACTTCGTAATTACATCAGCGGCGCTGTACGTGGATTGTCCCGGCGGAAGGAACAAGGGCACGCTGCACAGGTCATCGCCCGCAGTCACAATTCCCTGTTCCGTTCGGCTCCCATTTCTCACCTGCGGGTAACCAATGTTCGCCAGCAGTGCATTGCACAAACACTTTCTTCCCGCCGTATCCTCTGCGCTGCCGCCCTTCGCAACATACAGGCTCACCGGTTCTGCGGCACAGCGATATCCAATCGTTCCTTCAGGAGTTCGATACGGCTCATGCAGAAATCCAAGATCGCAAATTCGCGGTCTTGCTGCATACACTTCCGGCTCAGAGCCAGTACCTTCCAGGCACGCCACTTTGAATGGAAATCTGGTCGGCGATGCCAGCGGATCGGTGAATACATTCGCCTCGCCGGCACCGGCCTTCTGCAACAGCGCGCGCTTGTAATCCTCGCGCAGACCCGACTCTTCGCAGAATTCAAATGCCGTTCCCACCTGCACGCCTGCCGCACCCTGCGCCAATGCTTCGCGCAATTTTTCCGGATGCCCATAGCCTCCAGCCAGCCAGAACGGTACTCCCAGTTCGCGCAGCTTGGCAATGTCGATTGCGTCTCGTTCACCGTAAATCGGTTCGCCCGCGTTCGACAATTGCATCTTGCCCCGCGGCGGAGCATTGTGGCCTCCCGCCATCTTCATCTCCACGACAAGCCCGTCGACTCTGCCACTAGCCTTCTTCACCATCGTGATGGCCAGCGTGTTAGAGGACACAATGGCGAAAAACTTCGGCCGCGTGAGCGGGGCCAGACCACACTCCATGTAGTCACGTGGATTGAAGTGTGCCGTCGTGTCATCGCCCTCCAACGCGCCTGTCACGTGAATCGTGTATTCGGCCGCTTGATGCTCGACATATCCATCCAGCACGCCAGGAATCTTCAGCGGAATGCCCGCACCCATAATGACCGTTCCAACGCCTGCCAGCATGGCGCCGTACATTGTCGAAAGATGCGCTGTCTGAATTTTCTCCAGATAATTGATGCCGACTGGATTGTCGTGCCCTTCGCGCGCCAAAAACACTTCTACAAAATTGCTGACGATATCCAGTTCAACCAACGCTCGCGGATTGTCTTTGGCATGGCGAGGCACGGGTTGATACGGAGTTCTTTCACCCTTCCCCCCCGCAATGTAATACCGCTGCCAAATGCGCTCCGCCATTGCGGGAAACGGAAACGCGCGCAGCCCGCGATGCATGTGGCCGCCAGGATCGCCATCCTGCAATCGTCGCGCAAGAATTTGATCGAGAGCTGTTCCGGAGACAACGCCAAGTTGTCCAAGACGAGAGACGGCATTCGCCAGGCGCCAATTCGACACGCCTGCGCCCATGCCGCCTTGAATGATCAGGGGAGTTGGATTCATCGCGAGTCCATTCTTGCACTTTGCCCCGCGCCAGCGCGTCTTAGTTTTGTAATCTTCAGCACTATGGTTTCCGCATCGACAACATCCCTTTCCCCGTGTCTCCAGCAGACACCTGCAGGCAAAATCTGCGATGTGACCTTCATCACTGCGTGCCCTCGTCTGAATCGTTACCGTTGGGATAGTAAATCGGCAGTGCAGCCTTCCCGCTAGCATCATCGGCTGCATTGCCGGCACTCGCAGACGTACTCAGAGCAGGCGACGGCATGAAACATATTGTGATCATCGGCGGAGGGATTACCGGGCTGGCCACCGCTTTTTATTTGCAGCAATATGCCGGCGCGGCGACCGAAACCACGCTGATCGAAAGCTCATCGCGGCTCGGCGGAAAAATTCTCTCTGCCCATCAAGATGGCTTTACCATCGAATGCGGTCCCGATTCCTTCATCACACAAAAGCCCGCAGCCATCACACTCTGTCGCGATCTCGGCCTTGCAGATCAGCTCATCGGTTCCAGCATCGGCAAACCAACCTATGTCTGGAGCCGAGGCGCCTTGCATCCTCTTCCGGAAGGCATGATGCTCATGGCCCCCACCATGATGCTTCCCTTCCTGCGCTCGCGGCTCATCTCCTGGCGCGGAAAATTGCGCATGGGCATGGAGTTGTTGATTCCGCGCCGCGAAGAAGAAGGAGACGAAAGCCTGGCCAGCTTTACTCGCCGGCGTCTCGGTGCTGAGGCGCTGGAAAAAATTGCGGCTCCTTTAATGGCAGGCATCTTCGCCGCCGATCCTGAAAAACTTGGCCTGCAAACCACCTTCCCCATGTTTCTAGAGATGGAGAAGCAGCACGGCAGTCTGCTGCGCGGCATCCTCAAAAGAAATCGCGCCAAAGCCCGCAATCCCGTTCCCGCCGGTTCCGAGCCTAAGCCCTCCCCCATGTTTATGACGCTGCGCGGCGGCCTGGAACAGCTCGTCGATGCTCTGGTCGCTCGTCTCAAGCAGGAAACAGTTCTGCTCAATCGCAAAGTCGTCTGCGTTAATCGCGTGCTCGATCGCTATCAAATTGATTTGAACGATGGCGCGCGGCTCTGGGCCGACGAGATCGTCTTCGCCACTCCCGCGGACGTGACTGCCGATCTGGTTCGCGGCCTGGACCCTGTGCTCGCGTTCAAACTGCGCGGCATTCGCTACGTTTCCACCGCAACGGTCTCACTCGCCTTTAAACACAGCGATTTGAAAGCCCCGTTGAATGGAACCGGCTTCCTGGTCCCGCACTCTGCCAGGCGCCGGATCACCGCCTGCTCCTGGTCGTCACAGAAGTTTTCTCATCGCGCGCCCGACGATTGTGAATTGATTCGCGTCTTCATCGGCGGTGCCCGCGCAGAATTTCTTGCGGAGCAAGATGAAGCTGCCCTTATCCAAATCGCCCGCGAAGAACTGCTCACCATCATGGGCATCGACGCCGAGCCGGTTCTGGCCAAAGCCTATCGCTGGTCGAAAGCGAATCCACAGTACGACGTCGGCCACGGCAACCGCGTTGCTGAAGTCGAACACATTGCCTCGTGGCATCCAGGCTTGCATCTGGCAGGCGCGGCCTATCATGGCGCCGGAATTCCCGATTGCATCTCCAGCGGTATGAAGATCGCCAGCAAAATCGCCAACAGCCTCACCAATCCCGAGCCGGTGGACGAACCTGCGCCTCTCGCCGCCTACGTTCCTCGCAAGGAGAAGATGACTTATGACATCCGTCGATATTCGAACGCTCGCTACCACGACACCCCGGCCGTCCCATCGGCCCTCGGCCCACGACTACTCAAAGAATCCCATGCTGGTGTATTGGGAGATGACGCAGGCCTGCGCCCTGGCCTGCCGCCACTGTCGCGCCGAGGCCGTTTCTGATCCGCATCCCGATCAGTTGACCAACGCAGAAAGCAAAGAGCTGCTGCGCCAGATTGCCGCCTTCGACAAGCCGCATCTCATCCTGACCGGCGGCGATCCACTCAAGCGCGCCGATATTTTCGAGCTGATCGATGAAGCGCGCGGCCTAGGCCTCACCGTTTCCATTACTCCCAGCGCTACGCCGGAGCTCACCCGTGACAAATTAGAAAAGTTAAAAGCCCACGGCATCGACAGCCTCGGCCTCAGCCTCGACGGTTCCACCGCCGCGCGTCATGAAGCGGTTCGCGGCGTTCCCGGCTGTTTTGACTGGACCATGCGCGCCATGAAAGATGCCGGCGAATTAGGATTTCCGATTCAGGTGAACACCCTCGTATCCGAGGAAACTGCCGATGACCTGCCCGCCATCTTTAAACTGCTGAAGTCTATGAAGGTGATGCGTTGGAGTCTGTTCTTTTTGATCGCTGTCGGCCGCGGCAAAACCCTGCAGCCTGTCTCGCCGGAACGTGGCGAAGAATTGATGCGCTGGATTTACGACCTCTCCCGCACCGCGCCGTTTCAGGTCAAGACGACCGAAGCGCCATCCTATCGCCGCATCGCGTTAACCGAAATGCGTCGCGAAGGAATGTCTGCGCAGGAAATCGAACGCACGCCGGTCTATCGCGGATTTGGCATTCGCGACGGCCACGGCATCATGTTCGTCTCCAACCAGGGCGATGTGTATCCTGCCGGCTTTCTGCCTCTTGCCGTCGGCAGCATTCGCAACGATACGCTGGCGAATATCTATCGCAACGCGCCCATCTTTCAAGGACTGCATACGCCCAGTCAGTTCAAGGGCAAGTGCGGCTACTGCGAATATTCTGCGCTCTGCGGCGGCTCCCGCGCCCGCGCCTTCGCCTACACCGGCGATCCGCTCGCCAGCGACCCCTTCTGCCCCTACGAACCCAAAGCCCAACCGCACGCCTCCCCCAGCGTGTAGCTCTGATATGCGGACACTGCCTTCAACACCGCCGGAGTGAGTCATTCTGAGCGCAGCGAAGAATCCAGAGGGTGCCGGGTGCCTAATCCATGGTAGGTTGGCAAATACAAAAGAAGGGTGCGCCACACGCCACATCCAAACCAAAATTCAGGCATCACTTTCCCGGCTGAACTGTGTGAAAGACCGTAAAGAAGACGTCGTGCATAATTAGCTGGGAATGGCGGAGAAAGATGAGCCCACCTGTCCAGTCGCCGGCATTCGCTGACTGCTCAGCCTTTCGTCGTAGCAAATCTGCCCTTGCAATTTCCTGCCGATAAGGAGTCATCGATCCTGCATATTGGGCGATCCCTAGGCGGGACTTATCGAAGCCTGAAGAGTACCATTCCTCGATCTGCGGACGAATCGTATCAGCATCTTCATCAGGAGAACCAGAACTTGGGTCAGCAAGACTGGCGACCGCGAGACAGTCGGCCAGAATCAGTCCCTCCCTGGTCTGTGCGGACTCGCAGAGGTCGGAGACCACGCCTTGATTCGGTAGACATTGGGACTTCACCGCAGCGGCGGATTCAAACAATCGGCTAGCATCTGACTGAAACGCGGCTATGTCATATCTCCATCTGGAATACCTCGGGTCGCGTTCTACTGCTAAGATCCGACCCTCCATGTCTTTAAAGTTTCCAGCTAACCCCTGACCGTTCTGCGCGCCATTTCCCGCCGGGTTGGTCTGCCCGGCGTTGAGCGACGTTGACACAACGAACAGCATGAACGCCAGCAGCACAGATTTCATAGTCGAATGAGCCTCAGATTGATCTCCGTGGTTTCCGCAATTGTACCGCTCGATTGATCTGTATGCGGCGGGACGAAGGTATGCGCACCTAATACGACCATACGACAAGCTTGAGGCGGAGAGCGCGAGGCGGCAATAGAAATTCAAAATCTTCGTTGAGCTAGCCTGGTGCTACACTGTGTCCGCAGTTGGGGAGGATCGCATGAGATCGATTGCAAGAAAGCGCGTCATCCAGGAGTTAGCTAGCCGGATTAGCAGCGACTTGCCGAAACTCGCGAAAAAGCGTCCGAAGACCCAGAACGAAACAAAAGAATATACGTGGGCAGTTGGGCAGTTCTGGGAAAAATACCGTCGCGAGAAGGGGTCGGGGTGGGAGTTGCGTCCGGAGAACGGTGGTACGAAAGGACATTACCTGGTGGATTTTATCCTTTTCGATAAAGCGTACGGTCCGCGGATCGCATGCGAGTCGGAATGGGGTCCGGGATGGCGCGGTGTCGTTTGGGACTTCGAAAAACTTGCCGGGGTGAAGTCGGACATCAAGGTCATGATCCACGAGTGCCGATCCGAAGAACTCTTAGACCGCCTCAAGGACGCCATTTCCGGCAACGCTCTCATTTCTCCCAGCGAGGCGTTTCTCATAATCGGATTCGAGGGGGAGAAATCTCAAGCTCACTGGTGGATTCCGGATCGGAACGGTCCTTTCGCAATTAGGGAAATTGATTTTCAATTGCTACCCGATTGACCCATCCGGATGGGTGCTCTAGAAGGTCAGAGATGAATCCACCTGGGGTCCTATGTCTGTCGTCGCGGCTTCTGAGACCTGGGATCGCGTCCGTCACACGCAAATACATCGTCCGACCTGGCACTGAATTTCGACCGAAAACGGTAGAATGGTTGTAGACGCCGCTATGCGCCAGTTCCGTCTTTGGCACGCTGCGTGCGCGTTTTTTTAACAAACGGCAACTTTTCCTCCACTTCTCGGACGAAAAAACCTCTGAAGCCCAGCAGAATCAGCAGCTTGGCTCACTTCCCGCCTTTGCATAATCCTTCAACTAGCCCGCATAATCCTTCAATTAGCCTGCATAATCCTTCAACTAGCCTGTATAAACCTTCAACTATTTTGGCTGCCGGTTGCCCGATGTCTCGCGACAGGCATGGGATTGCAGCCTCCCTACGAACCTTTTCCGCCCGCGCTCACGGGCAGATGAAAATCGCTCATCTCTCCCACCGGAAGAATCATGCGCAGCGAGTTTAAGATCGACAACAAATCGATCACCTCCTGCGCAAGCGCACCCTGAATCGGCGTCAAATATCCGAGTGATGCAGCGCACATTCCCGCCAGGCTCAGCAGCATTCCTCCCACCGCGCTGGTCAGCGCAATGCGCCGCATGCGACGACCAATATGCATCAGCTCATCCACGCCCGCCAGCGACGATTGCAGGATCACTGCTCCCGCTGCCTCGGTCGTAATGTCGCTGTTCACACCCAGCGCCACGCCTGCGGTCGCCGCCATCATGGCAGGCGCATCGTTGATGCCGTCGCCCAGGTACAGCGTGGGTTGCTGCGCCGTCATGCGCCGTACGATCGCCAGCTTCTGCTCCGGACTCATGCCGCCATACACATGCTTCAGTCCCATCGTGGTGGCAAACTGCGCCACCTCCGCCGGCCGATCTCCAGAGAGCAGCACGATCTCCTCAATCGCGTGCTTCGGGCCCAAATGCGCAAGGAACGGCTGGCTCTCGCCGCGCGGCTCATCCAGAAATCGAAGCAGCCCCGCCAGTTCTCCATCGCGCAGCAGCACGCACTCCAGCCCCGGCACGGTCGGCGGCAATTGGTTTGCAAGCCTTTCATCGATACGTCCACGACCCGTCAGCGTCCATTCGTGGCAGTGAATTTCCCCTGTTAACCCTGTGCCCGGTGCTTCTGAAACCTCTCCCGCGCTGATCAGCGGAATCTGCTGGCGACTGGCCGCATCGAGCACCGCCTTCGCCAGCGGATGTTTCGAGTACCGCTCCAGGCTGGCCGCAAATTGCAAAAGCGTCACCCGCGGGATCAAGCTGAGAGAAACCACTTCCGTCAAACTCGGCTCACCATACGTCAGCGTCCCCGTCTTATCGACAATTAAAATTCTGCAGGAATCCAGCTTCTCTAAAATTGAGGGATCTTTAATCACGATGCCGTAGCGCGCCCCTACAGAAATCGCGCCGATAATCGCCACCGGAATCGCAATCAGCAGCGGGCACGGCGTCGCAATCACCAGCACCGCAAGAAAGCGCTCGGCATGGCCGCTGAAAAACCAACTCGCCGCCGCAATCAATACGGCCAGCGGCGTGTACCATTTCCCGATGCGATCTCCGAGTCGTCGAATCGCCGGACGATCTTCTTCCGACGCGTGCAGCACTTCGACGATCTTGGCATACCGCGAATCGCGGGCGATTTTTGTCGCGCGAATCGTCAGCGCGGAATTTCCATTGATCGACCCTGACAGCACCGTTGTGCCCGGTGCTTTCTCCATCAAATACGGTTCGCCGGTCAGGTACGACTCATCCATGCTGCCCAGGCCGTCCATCACAATTCCGTCCACCGGGCACAATTCGTGCGGATACAGCATGACCAGATCGCCGACTGCAATTTCTCCGCTGGGTACATCCACGACCAGCCGGTCCGCGTTGACCCGGTGAGCAACTTCCGGCATGCGTTTTGCCAGCGCACCCAGCACCGACGACGCGCGGCGAGTCGCGTAGGTCTCCAGCGTTTGTCCTCCGGAAAGCATCAATATCACAATTGCCGCAACCCAGTACTCATGCAGGATGAGGGCGGTCACGATGGAAATTGCGGCCAGCAAGTCGACGCTGAAATTTCCCCGCGTCATTTCTCCGATCAACTCAACAAGAATGGGCAGACACGATCCGAGAATCCCCACCAGCAGCAGCGAATCGACCGCGGCAGGAAGATGCAGCGCAAACCTGGCAATCAAAGCTGCCGCCATGACAACCGACATGAAGATCAGCACGGCAGTCTGCCAATGAACCGAATCAAACCATTTGGCTGGTGCAGTGGTCACGCGCATCAATGGGACCCCTCAATGGCTTGTTTGTGGTGCGGCGAAGTGGAGGTTGAAAAGTTTTATGTAGGCTTCAGGTATATCTTTCGGTGTCACTCGATGCAGTGATGCAGGTCACTCCAGACGCGCAGAATCGCTGTTCATTTCGCTGATTTTTGGCGCATACTGGAAGGTAGAAGCTGTCTCATAGATGGCGTTGCGATTTCAGCCAACGAACCTGAGACCCGCTTTGATTGCGGTTCTCACACCGGACGTATCGAGCGATTTCGAGTTTATGAGACAGCTTCTAGTCTCGAAGTTGATGTGCAGGAGATTTTCAGTGCAGAAAAATTCTGTTGGAGTCCGCGTAACCATCGCCACAGTCGTCATTGTTGGCACCATCTTGTATCTGGCGGTGACTGGCGTCCGTGCGAACAAGAGCTATTACGTCACCATTCAGGAATTGCAGTCCATGGGCAGCCGCGCCTACACACGCCACCTGCGCGTTGCCGGCAATGTCGAGCCAGGTTCAATCACGCGCGATGGCGCGCACGCCCAGTTTGTTCTGATGGAGCAGGGCCGCAAACTCCGGGTCAACTACACCGGCGGCGATCCGCCACCCGACACCTTTAAAGACAATGCGCAGGCGCTGGCCGTCGGCATGTACGGTCGCGATGGCGTCTTTCATGCCAGCCAGATTCAGGCTAAGTGCGCTTCAAAGTATGCTCCCGCCAAGCCGGGAGAAAAACCGAAGCAAACAGCCAGCATGGCGCAGCCGCAATGAGTCGTAGCTGGGCTGCACCGATTCCGTAGTAGACTTTCGGAAATCATTCGGACAGATATAGAAAGTTTTGTAGAAGGTAACGGCACGTTATCCAGCAGCACAGGCTTTGGTTTTTACCATGAAAAAAACTCTGTTGATCGGATTACCGCTGGCTCTGGTTCTGTTGTCCGTCGGCTTGTATCAGGCCATCTGGGTCGCGCCCACGGAAGCGACCATGGGTGAAATCCAGCGTATCTTCTACTATCATTTCCCGTCCGCCATCATGGCGCTGCTATTTCCCTACCTCAACTTCATCGCCTCGCTGGTCTTTCTTTCCACGCGAAATTCCAATCCGCTACGCGCCCAAAAGGCCGACGCTCTTGCTCTTGCTTCCGCGGAGATGACGCTGGTCTTTTGCACCATCGGCCTCGCCACCGGCATGTTGTGGGCACGTCCTGTGTGGGGTATCTGGTGGACATGGGATGAACGGCTCACCAGCTTCCTGATGTTGTGGCTCATCTACGTCAGCTATCTGCTGCTGCGCCGCTTCACCGCCGGCGGACAGACGCAAACTCTCGCCGCCGTGTTGTCGATCTTCGCAGCCATCGATGTTCCCATCGTGTATATGTCGATTCGCTGGTGGCGCACGCAACATCCCTCGCCTGTCATCGGCGGCGGCCCAAATTCCGGGCTCGATCCCAGCATGTGGCCTGCAGTCTGGTGGAACCTGGCAGGCTGGTTCGTATGGGGTGTCATGCTGATCACGCTGCGCTACAAACTGGAACGGAAACGCCAGCTTGCCCAAGAAGCTTCTGTGATGCAGGCCCTCGCAACCAACTAGATCAGCGCAGCGACGCGTGAAGTTCCTTGCCGGAGTGGCATTGGCCCGCAGACACGCAGCCACACGATCCGCTGCATCGCCCATGCTCGGACGATTCCATCCATGCAACAATTTGCTTCTTCGCCACGCCCAGCAGCAGCGGTAATGCAGCCGTCACTTGCGCCGACATCTCCAAACTCCATGCCGTGCTTTCCGGTTCAACACCCAGCAGAATCACTTCGCGCGGAGGATTTCCTAGAAGCTGGATCGCGACAAGAAGGTCCGACAATCCCATCAGGTGTACGCTTCGCCCGACGGGCAGCTGATACAGACTGTCTCCTGCATATCGCGCGACGGTGCCCGGCGTCTGTTGCATCGCGACGGCGTCCAGCACCAGCAAATAATTCACGCCATCGAGGGAGTGCGTCAGCTCCAACCCCTGCGTTCCGCCTTCAATCCATCTCAACTCGATCCCACGCGCTTCGCATTCCGCCGTCAATTTTGGATTTTGCGACTCAAGCGCCCGCAGCAGGTGGATGCCCACCCCATCGTCGCCATGCATCAGGTTTCCCAGTGCCAGCACAGCGATTGTCTTTGTGCCCTCGGCGTTAGCGATGTGCGGCATCGACCGTCTTCTCCTGCTCCAGCAGATCCAGGCTGGTCTCCTCCAGCAACTCGCTGCTCACAGACTTGTTGCCGGTAAAAATGCTATCCATCAGACCGTCGCGCTCGTGCATCGCAGTCAGGATCGCACTATAGAGGTGGTGAACCAGAAACGCCCAGAAGGCAAACATCAGGAAAAAGTGGATCGACCGCAAAGTCTGGATGCTCACCATCTGAGGAATCCATCCGATAACAGCGTTCAGGAATGGCGCCTTCAGCTGCGCGTTATACATCACCAAACCGGTCAAACCTTCCACTGCGCAAAGAATATAGATGATCGCATATACCGGCGCAGCCAGCATGTTGTGGCCAATAGTCAGCGGCGGCGAATAGCGCAGCAACGCGTAATAACGAATGGTCTCTTTTAGATTCTTGTGTTGCGTCCTGGTCAGGGGCAGAAACGCCCGCCAGCGCGCAAATTGATTTCCAGCGAAGAACCAATATGCCCGAAGCAATAGCGCCGCCAGAAAAAGAACGGCCGCACTCAGATGGATTGCGCGCATCGTGCCCATCACGTATGCGCCGCTGCCATGGGCAATCAGGTATGGACTATGAATGTAATAACCGGTGACAGACAAGATCGCGATGCTGAAGAACAGTGCCCAGTGAACCAGCCGAACTGGCAGCTCCCACACGTAATAGCGCACGATTCGCTTTCCGGCCTGCGCTGCGCTTGCAATTGTTGTTGCCATGGGCTCCTCCTTACACGCAGGTCAGAATTTTGTGCGCCAGTTCCACTTCGGCCGCGTCGACGACATGCACCGCGCAGGCCAGGCAAGGATCGAAGGAATGCACCGTCCGCAGAATTTCCAGAGGCTGTTCAGGATTTACCAGCGGGGTGTTCAGCAGCGACGCCTCATAGGCGCCTCGCACCCCGTTTGCATCGCGCGGACCCGCAAGCCACGTAGTCGGCGCAATCACCTGGTAGTTTTTGATCTTTTGATCCTCGATCTCCACCCAGTGTCCCAGCGAACCTCGCGGAGCCTCGTGTAATCCTGCCCCCTGCGCCTGCTTGGGCCACGACTCCGGATCCCACATGTCTCCGTTGTGAATGCGTAATTCCCCACGATTCATGTTCGCGTCCAGCTCGTCGATCCAGCCGGGTACTTTTGCGGCTAGAACTTTTGCCTCAAGCCCGCGGGCTGCTACCCGCCCCAGCGTGGAATAAAGAGCTTGCGGCTGCAGCTTGGCGGCCTGGAGGGCTCCGTCAACTGCGGACTTAACATCGGGTTGGCCGGCGGCATAATTCACCAGCATCCGCGCCAATGGTCCCACTTCCACGGCCGTGTTGTTATAGCGCGGCGACTTCAACCAGGAATATTTCGCTTCCACATCCAGGAATTCGTACGGAGGCTGCGGACCGGCATACTTGGGGTTGGTCTGCCCTTCCGACGGATGCAGCGACGTTCCGCTCGCCCCATCGTACTCATACCAGGAGCGGGCTACGTTCTCCGTGATCTGCGCCGGGTCCACTGGATGCACCGTCGACAAATCACGATTGAGAATCATGCCACGTTTGAATCCATAACTAGCAACCGTCTTCAAACTTCCCGCGGGATAATCCCCGTAGGTCATGAAATTTCCCAGGCCCTCGCCACGTTGGAACCAGTCGGGATAATACGAGGCAATCGCAAGCAGGTCGGGGATGTACACCTGGTTCACAAAAGTGTTGCCCATCGCTGCCAGCTTCCGCAACAGATCGATTCTTTCCGGATTCAGCACCGCCTGCGGCTCGTTCGGGTCCATCGACGTCGCCATACCGCCCACAAGAAATGTCTGCAGATGTGGATTTTTCCCACCCAGCACGGCGTGCATGCGAATGTATTCCCGCTGAAATTCCAGTGCTTCCAGATAATGCGCCACCGCCAGCAAATCCACTTCAGGCGGCAGGCGATAATCCGGGTGTCCCCAATAGCCGGTGGTAAAGATGCTCAGCTGGCGGCTCGCAACCAGCCCTTTCACGCGATCCTGCACACTCTTGAAATACACCGTGCTCGATTTCGGCCAGTCAGAAATCGACTGCGCGATCTGTGAGGTTTTGGCAAGATCGGCTCTCAGCGCACCCGTCACATCCACCCAGTCCAGCGCGTGCAAATGATAGAAGTGGATCACGTGGTCCTGCACGTTCTGCGACGACGCAATAATGTTGCGCAGCAGGCGTGCATTGTCCGGCACTTCGACGCCCAGCGCATTCTCTACTGCGCGCACAGACGCCATGGCATGTACGGTCGTGCAAACGCCGCAAATCCGCTGCGCCCAGATCCACGCCTCGCGTGGATCGCGATCGCGCAAGATAATCTCAATCCCGCGAAACATCGTTCCGGAGCTCCACGCGTCCGACACTTTTCCGCCCTGCAGCTCTGCCTCAATCCGCAGATGCCCTTCAATTCTCGTAACCGGATCAATGACCACGCGTGCCATACTTAATTCTCCTTTTCATTCGGGCTTGGCTTCCCGTTGGTCGATGTGCTGGATTCAGGATCTGCAGAAGTATTGTGTTCGCTCGGTTCCTTGCGGAATCGGACCGCACGCGAGATGCCATGGGCCGCGCTGCCAACCGCCACCGCGCCCAACAGCACCGCGCCGATTTCGCCGATCGGCACATCCACGCCAAAACCCGGCACGCTGGGCAGTCGCCGATAGAACGGCGAACGAGTATCCCAGAATCGCGGAGCCGCACAGCCAATGCAGCCGTGTCCAGCCTTCACCGGCCAGCTAGTCGCGCTGTTCCAGCGAACCGTCGGGCAGTTGTAGGTCGACTCCGGCCCCTTGCACCCCATCTTGTACAGGCAATATCCCTTGCGGCTGCCGTCATCGCCCCACTCCTCAACAAACTCGCCGGCATCATAATGGGCGCGGCGTTCGCATTGATCGTGGATCAGGCGTCCATAGGCAAACAGCGGGCGATTGTATTGGTCGAGCGCCGGCAGCTCGCCGAACGTAATGTAGTGCGTCAGCACCGCGGCCGTATTTGCAGGATTGTGCGGACATCCACCCAGGTTCACCACCGTGGTTCCCGGCAGCACCGCCTGCAATCCTGTTGCGCCCGTCGGGTTCGGACTGGCAGCCACCAGTCC
This sequence comes from Acidobacteriaceae bacterium, assembly GCA_035502695.1. Classification (GTDB taxonomy): domain Bacteria; phylum Acidobacteriota; class Terriglobia; order Terriglobales; family Acidobacteriaceae; genus JAKAAZ01. Next base: position 33,621 of record DATJUD010000018.1, on the reverse strand, counting down.
GCCATCCCATGCGCACGCACCCACCGCAATCACCGCCGCGGCATCCTTGCAGACTTCCTGCACAATGCTCAGCGCCGTGCGCCCGCCAATGGTGCAGTACACGCCGCCATCTCCATGGGGAATCGCGCCCTCTACCACTACCAGATATTTCCCTTTGTATTGGCTGATGCTGTCTGCGAGTGCCTTGTCCGCAAATTTGCCGGAGCCAGCCATCAACACTTCGTGATAGTTCAGCGAGACCAGGTCCAGCACAAACGCAGCAATGTCCGGGGAGGACGACCGCAACATCGACTCGGAATTTCCCGCGCAATCCTGGAATTCCAGCCACACCATCACCGGCTTGGCTTTGGTCTCCAGCGCCTCGGCCACGCGTGTCATATAAATGTCCGGCAACGCCAGCGTTGCCGTCATCACAGAGCAGAACTGCAGAAACCGCCGCCGCGAAACGCCTCGGCTGCGCAGCGAGGAGTAGACAGTCGCCTCCTCTACTTCAGGATCGGCCAGAAATTTACTAGTGGGCATGATCGTTCACTCCTGGATTGCACTTCTCCACGGACTGTATTGAACGATGTTCCCTGCGAAATATCCTTGGCGGTGATGGCAATCACACGTGTTGCCACATCGCGTCACAACCCAATCGCGCTCGCAAAACTTCCAGCACTGCCGTGCGAATTTGCGATACTCGCGACTCCACCAACCCCAGCACCAGGCCAATTTCCTTCAGCGTCATCTCTTCCACGTAATACATCTGCAGCACCCGCTGCTCCCGCTCCGGCAACTCCGCCACCACTGCTGATAACTTCGCCGCACGCTCGCTGCGCATACACCGGTGCAGTGGATCATCGTCCGGATTGGCCTGGACGTAGACAATTACCTCTTCCGTCGAGCCCTCGCCATGCGGCGCTTGCAGGCTGCCGACCTCCAGGCCTTTCATCGTCAGCAGCAATTCCTGAAACGACGCAAACGCCATCCCCAGTTCGGCCGCAACTTCACTCTGCTGCGGTTTCCTCCCCAGGCGCTGGGTCATGCGCTGCGTCGCTTCTTCTATTTCGCGGGCCTTGCGGCGGATCTCCCGCGGTGCCCAATCCATCCCGCGCAAACTGTCCAGGATGGCTCCCCGTATCCGCACCGCCGCATAACTGCGAAACAGAACTTTTTTACTCGGATCGAATTTGTTGTAGGCGTCAATCAGCCCGATAACGCCCGCGCTCACCAGGTCGTCCAGCTCCACGTGCTGCGGCAGCCGCTCCAACATGCGGTACGCTACTATCCGCACCATCGGCATATTCTCCAGCAGAATCCGCTCGCGTTCGCGTGCCGCCTGTGCTGCTGCAATTGCCGTCGCCGCCGTCCCACGCGGTTGTTTTTTCGGGGACGGCAGCGGCACCCATTCGAGCGCCGGCAACACGCTCAACGGAATTTGTACGGAAGCTTGCGAAATCCTGGAACCGGGGGAGGTTGCCATCTGCGCGCTCACTCTCTATGGAGACGGGGCAAAGACGCCAGCATGTTCACGCCCTTGCCGTCTGGTCTAGAGTTGCGCTCGCAGCCTGTGAAATTCAACGGAAGAAACGCGTTCCGTCCCCGCTGAAAATCAATTCGGCACACACCTTCCCGTCCCTCCCAATTCGGGAATCAAGCACGCAAAATTGTTTTCAAAATCCTACGGAACTATGGCTATGCGCTCCTCGCACGTGAATCGGGTCATCGCTAACATTGATCGACAATGCCGTCCGCTGGGGTGTATACGGACAGGGTGCATACCGCCAGCAGAACTGCCTCACTCGACTGTTCGCGCCACGCGACACGGATCCAGATCACTGCAGCAATGCCCAGCGGGAATCGCATTGTCGGTCGGCTTGCGTTACTCGCGATTCTGTTTTGCCTGATCGGCATGGTTGGCCCGACTCAGACACAACAGGCGGTTTGCGACAACGGCAATGGCCACTTCGAGACGCAGTTTCCCACGGGAGTGAGCGTACGGGTAGGCGCGGCGCAGAGCGGGGGCTTTGCAACGCGAATGTGCGACGCAATCCTGAGCTGGAACCACGATCAGCTGGTGGCAGTGGCGAACGCCCCGCAGGTGGACATCGATGTACTCGGCGCGGATCTTGGCTTGGGTGTGCCGGTAGTTGCGTTTCAGGTGCGACGTGCCGATGACGACTGGCAGTCGACCTACCTGATCTACTCGCTACGCAAGAATCCGCAACTTCTTAAAACCATTTCTGGAGGAGACTCTTACCGGGCCGTCGATGCTGACTTCAACAAAAGGGTCGCGATTTGGACAACAGATGCCGCTGCAGTGAACGGCTTCGACGGGTTGACCTATGCGGATTACGATTTTCCGCCGACCGTTGTGCTGAGCTTCGATCACAAAGGTTTGACGGATGTGAGCGCTCACTACCTGTCTCAATATGACCGGCAGATTGCGGAATTACGCGGGCAACTGACCGCACAGGAATTGAGCAGCTTCCGCAACAGCGACGGACAATTGGCATTCGGCTCGCTACCGGTAGCGGAGTGGACTCGGCTGCGCAAGACCAAGGTTAAGGTTCTGGAGATTGTTTGGGCCTATCTCTACAGCGGACGTCCGCAGCAGGCTTGGACTGAATTGGACGCAGCATGGCCAGCTGCCGACGCTGCGCGGATAAAAACGAAAATTCTGGCAGCCCGCGCCAGAGGGATTGATTCGCAGGTGGCAGCCATCGCTTCCGCGAAATTGCCGCCAAAGTGGCACGACACCCCTGTCGTCTACAAATTTCTCAAGCCCCATGCGCCTGGTCCGAAAGCAGAGACGCAATTGAATTATGGCGTCCCGGGCTTCGGCGCGAAGATGGAACCGCAGACGCCCCAGATTCAGGGAGCCTCAACGTATGCGATGGCTGCCGATACGGCTCCGGTCGCGATTCTGCTGTGGCGACCACCGCTGTCACCATCGCAGCAATCGCTGGCGCAATCACAGGAGACAGTTCAGCTCGTCATCGATGAGGCGGGCAAGGTGCACTCGGCAAAACTGTCGGTTCCCAAAGAGGACCCCGAACTGATGAACGCGACGAAGAACTGGAAATTTATCCCGGCGTTCAAAGATGGCCGACCGGTCGCCTACAACCTGAAGTTGGAGGTATCGCCGTACCAATGATTGGCTGCTATGCTACGAGCTTGAGTAACCGACCCCGCCCCAATGATGGGGCCGTTCCATCCTCAGCTTTTATGAACGACCTCGAACGAATATCCGTCGGGGTCCAATACATCCGCCGCATAATATCCGGCATAGTATTCCAGCCGCGCACGCGGAGAAATGTTGTCCCGCGCGCCCGCCGCCATCGCCGCCTTGTAGAACTCCTCCACCTTAGCGTTATTCTCCGCGTCGAAACCCCAATGAATCGCCGCCGGATCGGCCTTCCCTTGCTTCAGCCAGAAGTACGCGCGCGTGCCATCCCCAAATCCCCACAGGTCCGGATGACCGTCCTTCCCCTTGTACGGCAGAAAGTATTGGATGTTCAGCGGCTTCAGCGCCGCCTCATAAAAGGCCAGCGATCGTTCCACATCGCTCACCGTAAGAATAATGTGATTAATCATAGTTCTCCTCTTTTAAATCACGCGTACTGGGTGGCATGCGCGGAGGCTGTGTCAATCGATAGACATAAAGATTAGAGTGATGCTAACTCTCCGCGCAAGGGAGAGCGTTGCAGTACGGCGACAGCCGAACTCAAACAGGAGCCGATGTATGACTCTACTTGTATGGTTGGAAGCGATCCTGATTTCACTTAGGATTGTCGAAGTGCTCATCCGGATTAAATCCAACTATTAATGGCATTGTCCCCGGCAAAAGCCGGGGACAATGCCTCTATTTGCTCCTTATTAGAAAATCGGAGGATTCATGCAATTCTTGGGGAAGAAAGGGATTGCTTTATTCGTTGGCGTAGTTTTAGCTGCTTGCGGGGCCGGGTTCGGAACGGGCTTGCTCGTCGGGCGGCAGTTTCCTAGCCATCGTTTTGAGAGGTTTGGAGAAACTCGGTACCTGCTAGACGCGACAACAGGCAAGGTTTGCGATCCATTCAAAGACCCAAACGCATCAACAAATCCGTTTGATCACCTAACGGATCAAAATGGCCCTTCGACAGCGAAAAGACCTTCCGATTCGTCTTCGGACCCCTTTGCAGCGTACGGCGGTCACGTGATCACTCCCCCGCCCGGTCTCGTACTTGGCTCACCAGCGTCCTCTTATCCGCCTGCTTGCGGTAAGTGACAGCGTATGCCGCATCAAGTGTTAACCGTTCGGCCTAATCAAAAATCCAATAGCCAGGGTCGCCGTTTGCCGGCTTGGCGTTTCCGTCAGATTTCAGCAAGCGGAGAGCCGCGTGTAGTCGAAGCGGCTCGTCTCCTGTTAGCCAATCGCGCATTTCATCCTCGGGGAATAAATTTGGATGAGAAGCGTACTGGCGATGAACGGAAGATATTTGTAGCAAAATTTGCCCGATAGATCGATCCTGCTTCTGCCGTGTTTTTTCCTCCGCCCCAAGTTGAGCTAGTCTTCTAGCGGGCATTGACAGTATCCAAGCTACAACAACCCCTATCAAAAACGAGAGTACGTCCGCTACCAGGCGACATGTAACTGATTATGTTTTAGCCACTCCGAGATTCCCATGACCCGGGATTATAGGCATCAATTGTCTGATTCATTGGGCATTCTTGAATCCCTTCTTGCCGCGTCTCCTCGTTTTCAACTGACTCGCCATTTCTTTGTGCGCGTCAGCTTGGTTGCGATTATTCCAATTAGAACTGCGTCAAGTCTGTCCGAGTCTGTCTAGATTTCATTGGTGATAGGCGTACTCTAGAGCCATGGAGGACGAACGTGAAGGTAAACCCCTATTACTCAGCCAAAGAATCTGCGAAAGATGACCGCGTTTATCACACGCATAACGATTGCCAATCAGGACGAGATATTCTCGAAAAGGTGAAGGGCCGGCCACCCGCAGGTTACAAGCTTTGTATGCACTGCAGAGCTAAAGGCTAAACCGCCCAAGATGCCGGGTGTCGCGACTTTATGCGCCGTCACTCAGGAGAGATGTGGGATTGCTCACCATGTACTACTTTGCGTCACTCGCACAAAATCTGCAAAAACTCTTCTTGCAATTTCGCCTTTCATTCGCTAGACTGTCGGCACCATGGCAATCACCAAGCGTCAAAAAGAGGTTCTCGATTTTATCCGGAATTTCGTCGAGCGCTGCGGCTACTCTCCCTCCTTTGAAGAGATTGCCTCCGGGCTCGATCTGAGTTCCCTCGCCACCGTTCACAAACATATTTCCAATTTGGAACGGAAGGGTCTCCTCAACCGCGCTCACAATCGCAGCCGCTCCATCGATCTGACGCCCGATCGCAAGCCCGCCACCATGCAAGACATTCCGCTGATGGGGCGCATTGCCGCCGGTCGCCCGATCGAGGCGATGGAGTTTCGCGACAGCCTTTCGCTGAACGATATTGTCGAGAACAAGGCCGTCTTCGCCCTGGAAGTCAGCGGCGAGTCCATGCGCGACGACCATATTATGAATGGCGATTATGTGCTGGTGGAAAAAGCCCAGACCGCGCGCCAGGGAGAAATTGTGGTGGCGCTGGTCGACGGCAGCGAGACCACTCTGAAACACTATTATCTGGAGGGCGACACGGTCCGCCTGCAGCCGGCGAACTCCGAAATGGAGCCGATTTATGTTCCTGCCGCCCAGGTCGCGATTCAGGGCCGCGTGCTTGCCATCGTCCGCAAATTTGCGTAGTCCAGGAAGGTTCGTATGGCGACTGCCGCTAGCCCGACCGTGCAGCCTGGCAAAGTCCTAATGGCTCGGCCCATCATGCAAGACTGGTCGAGCATCGCTGTCCCCTGAAGAGCCAGCGTCCTCGCCCTGACCCGCCGCCACTCGCCGCAGCACCGGCGCATTCTTCCCCGCACCCGGCTTCACTGGCCGCCGATTTTCCATCCGCAACAGTCGTTGCTTGATGACGTGAAACTCCGACGTATCGACAATATATTCCGGTCTCGGCGGCAGAATGGTCGCGATTTCGTGCTGCGTCCGCTCCACTCGCTCCGGCGTCTGCGGATGCGTTGCGAACGTCTTCGCGATCAGCCCAGGCTTGGTCTTCTGCAGCTCTTCAATCTTCTCGAAGAACGCGATCAGCTGCTGCGGATCGTACCCCGCGTCATACATGTATTCCACGCCCAGCCAGTCGGCCTGCTCTTCAAAGTCGCGCTGAAATTCCAGCATCGTCAACGGCACTGCAAACGCCGAGGCTTCATACGCGCCATAGCCGATGGCGCTGTAGCCGGTCAACATCACTAGCGGCACCATGCCCAGGTCGGCATAATGCATGCGCGTCATCTCGCGCGCCTGGTGATGCGCCGCCACGTGTGCAATTTCGTGCGCCATCACACCCGCCAGCTCCGCTTCGTTATCCGCCGCCAGGATCAGGCCGCTGTTCACGAAAAAATATCCGCCCGGCAACGCAAACGCATTCACCTCGTCGGAATCGATCACGCGAATGGTGAACGGCACCTTGGCGTCGGAATTCTTCACAATGTTCTGGCCGACGCGGTTCACATACTCCTCAATCACCGGGTCGTGCACGATTTTCGACGACTTCATCACCTGCTGGGCGATCTGAGCGCCCCACGCAATCTCCGTGTTCTCTGAGTACCAATTGCCGAAGCCGCGCCCACCGACCGATCGATGCCCCACCGCATTCACGTCGTTGATGCTGCCTTCCTTCACTCCCGGCATCAGGCAGTCGGAAGTGTCGGTCGTCGTCGCCACGCTTGCGGCAGCCGCCGCCGTCGGGCACGGGGGTTCTTTCTCTTCTTTCGCTGAAGCAAAACACACCGCAGCGCTCGCGAACAGCAACAGCACTCCCGCTGCCACACGCTTCCCACGCCGAAATTTTCGATTTCCGATGGCCAAGCGAAACCACTCCACGGATGTGACCTTAACGTGACGCGCGGGCATCAGAGCCCTACAGATAGTATGCGCCGTCTCTCGTTGCGATTTCGAGCGCCGCAAGCCCAACCTTTTCCCGCAAAAAGAAAAAGGCCACCTGAACTTTCTGGCGGCCTCTCAATTTCAAAAACGCCTGTAATCAGTCGTAATATTCCAACCCAAGGTGCGTGATTAATTCCTCACCCTGAATATGTCGCAGCGTGTTCTTCAGCTTCATCGACTGAATGAACAAATCATGCTCCGGATACAGCCCTTCCGGCGTCATCGGCGACTTGAAGAAGAAGCTCAGCCACTCCTGAATGCCGATGCCGCGTAGTTCTTCGCTTCGCTTGGCCAGATCCGTAAACAACACCAGGTCCAGCGCAATCGGCGCCGCCAGGATCGAGTCGCGGCACAGAAAATCCACCTTGATCTGCATCGGATACCCCAGCCATCCAAAGATATCGATGTTATCCCAACCCTCTTTATTGTCACCACGTGGCGGATAATAGTTAATGCGAACCTTGTGATAAATATTGGCGTATAAGTCGGGATACAAATTCGGCTGCAGAATGTAATCCAGCACACCCAGCTTTGACTCTTCCTTGGTCTTGAACGACTCCGGATCGTCCAGCACTTCCCCGTCGCGATTGCCCAGGATGTTTGTCGAATACCATCCGGCAACGCCCAGCATGCGCGCCTTGAACGCCGGCGCCAGCACCGTCTTCATCAGCGTTTGCCCGGTTTTGAAATCCTTACCGCTGATCGGAGCATTGTTTTTCTTTGAGAGCTCGATCATCACCGGCAAATCCACCGTCAGATTCGGCGCGCCGTTGATGAACGGCACCCCTTCCGACAACGCCGCATACGCATAAATCTGCGAGGGCGCAATGTTGACGTCGTTTGCTTCCAGTCCCTTTTCAAACGCCGCAAGCGAATCGTGCACCGCCGACGGATGCAGAAAAATCTCCGTCGAGCCGCACCAGATCATGACCTGACGATCTGTCTTCTTTCGAAACTCGCGAATATCGGCACGCAGCTGCTCTGCCAGATCGCGCTTGTTTTTTCCCTGCTTCACGTTGGTTCCGTGCAGGCGCTTCACATAATATTGATCGAACACGGCGGGCATCGGCTTGATCGATTCCAGGTATGGCCGGATCGAATCCAGCAGCTCCTTGTCCAGAACTTTTGCCGTGCTGGCCGCTTCATAAAGGTTGCCGCCGAAAATATCCCAGCCCGTAAAAACAACATCGTTCAAGTCCGCCAGCGGAACAAAGTCCTTGATCAGTGGCGTGCGACCATCGGTGCGTTTTCCCAGTCGAACTGTACCCATCTGCGTGATGGAACCAATCGGCTTGGCCAATCCCTTGCGAACCGCCTCAACGCCGGCCACCAAGGTGGTTGCTACCGCCCCCATGCCGACAACCATGACGCCTAATTTGCCCTTCGCGGGCTCAACCTTAGTTACTCCAGCATTGTTCGTATCGCTGGCTTCGTGAGTTGCCATGCTTCGTCGAACCACCCTTCGAGATCGATTTAACCTGTTTGGTAGACCCTTAACAGTCTATCAGCGCATCGACCTTTCCGAAATGCAGCGCGCCGCTGCAAACAATGTCGCGCCAAAAACGTCTCGGCTTCGCAGCCAATCAATGAAGAGAAAAAATTATTCCGCCCGCAGTGCTTCCACTGGATTGACAGACGCAGCACCGCGCGCCGGAATATAAGTAGCCACCAGTGCTGCTACACAAAGTACAACCGCGACCATGGCCAGCGTCGGCAGATCCCAGTAGCGAACGTCAAACAGCAGCGAACGCATCAGCATCCCCGCACCGATCGCCCCCACCATACCCGCAGCAATGCCTAACACAATCAGACGTCCCGCCTCTTGCAGAATCATCTGATAGATCGAGCTTCGCTGCGCGCCCAGCGCCATGCGCACTCCAATTTCGCGTGTCCGTTGCCGCACGGAATACGCAATCACTCCATACAGCCCAACCACACTCAGCAGCAGTGCCATGATCGCGAAGCCTCCTACTAACCATGCTGCCGAGCGGTGAAGATAGGCAGTCTGTGAATTCTGAATTCGCTCATTCATCGTCGCTGCGTCATACACAGCGATGTCGGGATCGACCCCATGAATCACAGTGATCAACGTCGGGAGCAGCGATTGCTCTGCTTGCGAGCTTCGAACTACGATTGAAAACCAGTCAGCCGGATCCTGTTTGAAAGGGAGGTAGATCGCCGGATAATTTTCCGCATCCAAGAACCCCTCTTTCATGTCGCCGACCACTCCGACGATTTCTATCGGGGGTGGGGCCTGTGACCACGAACCAGAGTAGACAATTTGCTTCCCGATTGGATCTTCATTGGGAAAGTACTTTTTGGCCATTGCCTGATTGATGATTGCGACATGAACCCTCGAGGCGTCGTCCGATGCGGTGAAATAGCGGCCATGCAGAAGTTGCGCCTGTAGCGTCGTAAAGTATCTTGCGCTTACTTGCCGCCGAGTCGCCTCGTTATGTGCTCCGTGATACGGCCGTCCCTTGATGATGAAATCAATGAAGGGGCCATACCCGCTCAAGGGCAGATACCTTGTGACGCCTACCGATTGCACGCCTGGCAGACTTCCAATCCGGCGGCTGACCTCTTCTTCCAACGCAACTGCCTGCGTGTCCTGTGAGTAACGGGAATCCGGCGCTCCGATGCTGATCGCAGCCAAATGATCTGGCTGGAATCCGACCTCGACATGAAGCAGGCGATAGAGGCCTTTACTAAGTAACCCTGCACCCACGAGCAAGACCACGGCCACAGCGAGTTCAATGACAACCAGGTTCGCACCCAAATGACGCCATATCGAGCTAGACCCACTCCGACCACCTCCTGTGAGGCCTGCTCGCATTTCCTGTAAAGACATGCGCAGTACGGGAGTGAGTGCGAACAGCGCACCCGCCGCTAACGTGACTGCTCCCGCGAATGCTATCGAATGAAGATTCAGCCCAAGTCCCTGCAGATAGGGCATTCCGGCCAGCATGTCAGCGGGAATCAGGCGGATGAGCAGATGGATAGCGGCATATGCCCATGCAACCCCCAGCACACTGCCAATTCCTATCAGCAACAGTCCTTCTGTCACAAACTGGCGAATGAGGCGCGCAGGTGATGCGCCCAACGCGCCGCGCACGGCAATCTCGCGTTGGCGGGTTTCCGTGCGAACCAACAGCAAATTGGCTACATTCACGCAGGCAATGAGCAGCAATAAACCCGCTCCACTCAGCAGCACCAGTAGAATGGGACGAATATCGCCTACGATCACCTCTGTCAGAGGCATCACCACGGCGCCCTGGCCGCGATTGGTGTCCGGATACTGCTTTTCCAGTCGCGCAGCTATCGATTTCATGTCGGCGTCGGCCGCCTGGACTGAAACGCCGTCTTTGAGCCGTGCGATGCCGAAGAGATTGTGGCAGATGCGTCTCTTCTCACAGGGACCAGATGGGTCCAGCATGGCCCAGAAATCCGCAGCGGCGGCCGGACCGAAATGGAAATCCCGAGGCAACACCCCGATGATGGTGTTAGGAACGCCGTCTAGTATTACCGCCTGCCCCACCACATCTGGTCTTCCACCGAATCGTTCTTGCCACGCTGTGTAACTCAGCAGGACCGTGTGAGGCGCTGTGGTTTGATTCTCTCCGGCTAGGAAGTCTCTCCCCAGGATGGGAGAAATCCCAAGTGTGCGAAAAAAGCCATCGCTCACATGGACGCCCTGCGCCAACTCTGTGCCCGTTGGGGTATTCAGCATAAAATTCCAAGTCTCGTACGCTTCCAACGATTTGAAAACTTTGTTCTGCTCTTTCCAATCGCGGTAGTCGAGATAGGAAATGTTGTATTTCGGACCCAATGGGATGCTCGAAAATAGGCCTACCAGCCGGTTCGGATTTGCGTATGGCAATGGCTGGATCAGCGCCGCATCCACAAATGCAAAGATCGCCACGGCCGCTCCGATACCAAGTCCCAGCATCAGGATTGCGGTCGCCGTAAATCCAGGGTTTTTCCGCAGCTGACGTGCGGCAAACAGAAAATCCTGCGCGACCGTCTCAAACCAGAACTTCACCGCCTCGTGACTTTGCTCTTTCATCTTGGTCGCATTGCCAAATTGCCGCCGCGCCGCATGACGCGCCTCTTCCGGCGTCATTCCTTCCGCCTCGAACGCCCGCTCCACCTGCTCCTGGTGGAAGGCCATCTCTTCGGCGAGGCCGCTCTCAAAGCTGTCGCGACGAAAAAGAAATCTCAGCTTGTTGAACATCCTGCGAAATCGATTCATCGCTATCTCCTACGCATCCTGCAGCACCCGGCCAATCGCCGTGATCATTTGCTCAAATTGCGACAGCTCGATGCCCAGCTGCTTGCGCCCCAACGGCGTCAGAGTGTAGTAGCGCGCGCGCCGATTGGTCTCCGTCTTCTTCCACTCCGCCTTCACCCAGCCTTGCAGCAACAGCCGCTGCAATGCCGGATACAGAGAGCCTTCTTCCACCGTCAGTACATCGTCGGAGCTCCGCTTGATGGAAAGCGCAATGCCATAGCCATGCATCGGCGCGCGAGCCAGGGTCTTCAGGATCAGCATGTCCAGAGTTCCTGGCAGCAGGTCAGGCTTCTTCGTCATGCGTCTATATATAGATTATCTATGGATAGAATGTCAACGGTATTGTTCACCTGCTTTTGCGCCTCGCTGGACTATCATTTTCCTCAGTGTCAAACTCTTCAAGCCTACCCATAGCATCGTGTGTGAATCGCGCATGAAGCTGACGGAAACGGCTCGACTCCAACGGTATCTGCGAAACCTGCATCTCTGTTAGGTAAGAAAACTTTGTTAGAGGGTGATATTTTTTGATGGCGATAGACAGCAAGCAGCAGACAAAAGACACGATTGCGGCCAGGTTGGAGGGTCGACGCCGCGTCGTCATTGAGGGCGTGCAGCCGGAGATTGATTGCGGGGAATTTCAAATTCAGCGCGTCGTCGGAGAAACCGTCGCGGTTGAAGCTGATGTTTTCGCTGACGGTCATGACGCCGTCGCGGCGCAGCTTCTCTATCGCAGGAGCAGCGAACGCAATTGGCGCAACATGCCAATGGAACCCCTCGGCAACGATCGCTGGCGCGCAGAATTTGCTGTCATGGAGTTAGGCGAGTATCGCTATACCGTCGAAGGATGGATCGACACATTCACCACCTGGCGCAATGCCATGAAGAAACGCATCGATGCCGGCCAGGAAACCCACGTCGAACGCATGTCCGGTGCGGCCCTGGTCACCGCCGCCGCTAAGCGCGCGAAAAAAGATGACGCAAAAGCCCTGAAAGATTTCGCCGCAAAAATTAATGACGCCGATCAGGCCGTTGGCTCGGCCGCCTCCGTTGATCCCGCGCTTGAATCCCTGATGCAAACCTATGCCGAGCATGCCTACTCCACCCGCTACGCCAAAGAACTCAGCGTCAGCGTTGGCCGCGAGCGCGCCGGATTCTCCTCCTGGTATGAAATCTTTCCTCGCTCGTGCTCGCCCACACCTGACCATCACGGTACATTCAAGGATTGCGAATCGTGGCTGCCCTATATTGCCTCGATGAACTTCGATGTCCTCTACCTGCCGCCCATCCATCCCATCGGCCACGCCTTTCGAAAAGGAAAAAATAATTCAGAAAAAGCTGAGCCGGACGATGTTGGCAGTACCTGGGCCATCGGCTCAGAAGAAGGTGGGCACAAAGCGATCCACCCTAAGCTGGGCACGCTCGACGATCTTCACTCGCTGATGGCGGCCGCCAAACAGTATGGCCTGGAAATCGCTCTCGACCTCGCTTTTCAATGTTCGCCCGATCATCCCTACGTGCAGCAGCATCCCAGCTTTTTTAAGAAGCGCGCCGACGGCACCATCCAGTATGCCGAAAATCCGCCGAAGAAATATCAAGACATCTACCCTCTCGATTTTGAAACCGAGGACTGGCGCGCGCTGTGGACAGAACTGAAAAGCATCATCGACTACTGGATCGACGAGGGCGTCCTCATCTTTCGCGTCGACAATCCCCACACCAAATCGTTTCCTTTCTGGAAGTGGGTGATCGGCGAGGTCAGGGCCGCGCATCCCGATGTCATCTTTCTTGCCGAGGCGTTTACTAGGCCCAAGGTCATGTATCGCCTCGCCAAGCTTGGCTTCACGCAGTCCTACACCTATTTCACCTGGCGCAACACGAAAGAAGACCTGACGGAATATCTGGAAGAATTGACGCAAACCCCAGTTGTCGAATTCTTCCGTCCGAATTTCTGGCCGAACACGCCGGACATTCTGCATGAGGAGTTGCAAACTGGCGGCCGTCCTGCCTTCCTCAGCCGGTTCGTCCTCGCCGCAACGCTTGCCGCGAACTACGGTATTTATGGCCCCGCGTTCGAGTTGTGCGAGAACACCCCCATCAAGCCGGGCAGTGAAGAATATCTCAACTCAGAGAAGTATCAGCTTCGTCATTGGAAGATTGATGACCCGCAAAATCTGCAGACCTTCATCGCGCGCGTCAACCAGATTCGCAAAAAACATCTGGCGCTACACAGCAATCGAACGTTGCGCTTTCACCCGACCGACCAGCCGTTCCTCATCGCTTACAGCAAAACGGATCCCGACAAAAAAGATGTGATTCTCATCGTGGTCAATCTTCACCATCAAAATGCACAGGCCGGTTGGGTCGATCTCAATCTCGCGGAACTCGGCGTCCAGCCCGACCAGACCTTCAGCGTTCACGACCTGCTCACCGCCCAACGGTACCAGTGGACCGGTGCGCGAAACTATATTCAGCTGGAGCCGGGGCGCTCCCACATCTTCCATGTGGAGACGGAGCCAGCCCCCTCGGCGTAATCTACAAGACTCCCCTGTTATCGGGAAGAAGGAATCGCCGCATCTATGCACGACACCTCCAGCAGCAGCTCGGTGAAGCAGCCAGGCAGCGCTCTCGATCCTCTCTGGTTTAAAGACGCCATTATTTATGAGCTGCACGTCAAGGCGTTTGAAGATGCCAACAACGACGGCATCGGCGATTTCCAGGGGCTGCTGAGCAAGCTGGATTATTTGCAGGAGCTCGGCATCACCTGCATCTGGCTGCTGCCTTTTTTTGCTTCGCCGTTGCGCGACGACGGCTACGACATCGCCGACTACATGACCGTCCATCCCAGCTACGGCACGCTGGAAGATTTTCAAACTTTTCTTCACGCCGCTCACGATCGCGGCCTGCAGGTCATGATTGAACTGGTCGTCAACCACACCTCCGACCAGCACGCCTGGTTCCAGCGCGCACGCCTTGCGCCGCCAGGATCGCCCGAGCGCGACTACTACGTGTGGAGCGACACCGACGAAAAATACAAAGACGCGCGCATCATTTTCACCGACACAGAAAAATCCAACTGGACCTGGGACCCCATCGCCAAGGCCTACTACTGGCATCGCTTTTTCTCGCATCAACCGGATTTAAATTACGACAATCCTTTGGTGCTGGAAGAAGTGCTGCGCGTCATGCGCTTCTGGCTCGACATGGGTGTGGACGCGCTGCGCATTGATGCTATCCCATACCTCGTCGAGCGTGATGGGACCAACTGCGAAAACCTTCCTGAAACCCACGCCGTCATGAAGAAGATTCGCGCCGAAATTGATGCTCACTATGAAAATCGCATCATTCTCGCTGAGGCCAACCAGTGGCCGGCGGACGTTCGCCCTTATTTTGCGGATGGCGACGAATGTCACATGGCGTTTCACTTTCCCCTGATGCCACGCATGTACATGGCGCTCCGCCAGGAAGATCGCCTGCCCATCACAGAAATTATGGGCCAGACACCGCCCATCCCCGACAGCTGCCAATGGGGTCTGTTCCTTCGCAATCACGATGAACTAACGCTGGAAATGGTCAGCGACGACGAACGCGACTACATGTACCTCGCCTATAGTGCCGATCCGCGCATGCGCATCAACATTGGCATTCGCCGCCGCCTTGCGCCGCTGCTCGACAACAACCGCCGCCGCATCGAACTGCTGAATAGCCTGCTGTTTTCTTTTCCCGGTACGCCCATCCTCTATTACGGCGATGAAATCGGCATGGGCGACAACATCTATCTCGGCGACCGCAACGGTGTGCGCACCCCCATGCAATGGACTGCGGACCGTAATGCCGGCTTCTCGCGCGCCGTCCCCGCCAAACTCTATAGCCCCGTTGTAATGGATCCGATCTGGGGCTACGAGGCCGTGAATGTTGAAGCCCAGCAGGGTGACTCGTCGTCGCTTCTGAACTGGATGCGCAACTTGATTGCGCTGCGCAAACTGTTTCGCGTTTTCGGGCGAGGCGCTCTCAAATTCCTGAATCCTGAAAATCGCAAAGTGATTGCCTACGTTCGCGAAGCCGAGGATGAGATTGTCTTGTGCGTCGCCAACCTGTCGCGCTTTGCCCAGCCCGCGCAACTCGATCTCAGCGAGTACGACGGCATGGTTCCCGTCGAAATGTTAGGTTACGTCGAATTTCCAACCATCACCCGACAACCGTATGCAGTCACCCTTGCGCCCTATGGATTTCTCTGGCTGGAACTGCATCCCTCGCCCGACACGGCCGCGGTTCAGCCGGAAGATTCCGCGCTGCTGCTTGCCGACACAACAGACTGGGCCAGCTTGTTTACGGACAGCAATCTGCGCAAGCTGCAGGAATCCATTCTACCGACCTATCTTCCCCTGCAACGATGGTTCGGCAATAAGTCCGCTTCCATTCGCAGCACCACTATTGCAGATTGGGGCAAGCTCGACCAAACCCACGCCATCTTTTGCCTGGTCCATGTGGAGTATGAAACCGGAACAGCAGACCGCTATTTTCTTCCCGTAGCCACCGCCTTCGGAGAATCGGCACGCACCCTTCGCGACACTTCACCCGCGTCGATCCTTTCTGCCGTTCTCTCTCCAGCGGGGGAAGGTGTGCTCTACGATGCGACCTTCGACCCGCATTCCTGCCAGGCCCTGTTGCACGTCATCGCCAACTCCACCAAGTTCTCCATGCAACAAGGATCAGTCAAGGGAACTCCCAGCAGTGCATTGCATAGCCTGATGACGAGCCAATCGCCGGACGAATCTCTTGCACCCCGGCGCAGCTCTGCCGAGCAAAGTAATACTTCAATTCTGTTCGGTAATCGCCTGATTATGAAATTATTTCGCCATCCAGAACCCGGACTGAATCCGGACTGCGAAATCGGCCGATTTCTCACTGAGCAGGCGCATTTCTCCAACATTCCGCCTTTTGGCGGCTCCATTGAATACCTCAGCAAAGGCGATGCTCCCACCACACTTTGTATGCTGCAGGGGCTGGTGACGAACCAAGGCGACGGCTGGCAATGGATGATGGAAGAGTTGGAGCGCTACTACGAAAACTATGTTCAGAAGACAATTCCGGCAGAGGAATTAGGGCAGCCTGCCGTCTCGACATCGGCACCGATGGGTATCGCCCGCGCATCCCATTTTGCGCTGGAACATGCAGGCGTCGCCCTGGACGCAGCAGCCGTACTCGGCCGCCGCACTGCGGAAATGCATTTGGCGCTGGCATCTTCTACAACCAATCCCGCGTTTTCTCCCGAGCTATTAACCAAAGAGTATTTCGATCATTTGCAGGCGTCGATCAACGCTCAGGCCGCCCACGCGTACGACCTGCTGCGCAAAACTATGTCGGGTCTGGCGGACGATACAGTCGAAATTGCTGCGCTTCTTCTCAGTCATCGCACCCGCATTCTCGACGGCCTCGGCGCGTCCAACATCGGCAGCATGGACGGTCGACGCATCCGCATCCATGGCGACTACCACCTTGGCCAGGTTCTTCGCGTCAAATCCGACTTTGTCATTCTCGACTTCGAAGGCGAACCGGCACGTTCGCTCGACATCCGCCACATGAAGCACTCGCCCTTGAAAGATGTTGCCGGAATGCTGCGCTCCTTCAATTACGCAGCCTGGGCTGCGCTGATGCGCTACTCCTCCCGCCGGCCGGAAGATCAATCGAAGCTGGAACCCTGGGCCCGGCTGTGGGATGAGTCGGCCTCGGCGGAATTCCTGCATGCTTACATGCAAACCATGGCGGGCAGTCACCTGATCCCTGCAACTCCCGCCGCGCAATGGAGCTTGCTCGACCTCTACTTGCTGGAGAAAGCGTTTTATGAGCTGGTCTATGAGTTGAATAGTCGTCCCGATTGGGTGAAGATACCGTTGATGGGCGTCGCTGCATTGCTGCAGCAGGAATTTGAATAACGCGTGGTGTTCCCCCCGCAGCGGAGTAAACCGAAACCATGGCTGAATTGGAAGCGCTGCAGGAATCGAAGCAGGAGAGTCTCGAGATCGGCCCGACAGATCTCTTGCTGGCGATCCCGGCTCCGCTAAGAAGCGAGCTCCTTACGCCCGCCATCCAGAAAGTCCTGCAAGCTTGCAAGCTTCTCTCCTCGCCATGTCAGGTCGTGCTTGCATTGCCTGGAGAAAATACCCAGGACGCGCCCGCCGAACTCGCGCTGAACAACAACGATCTCGCCTCCCAGCCGTCTCTGCGCTACGTCAACTATCCCCTGCAGGCGCCCGTCCCTGGAATCATTCCCTGGCTTCCCAGTTCAACCACCTATCGAGAGCTTGCCCGTCTCGCTACCACATTGCAGGTGCGGGCATGCACGGTGCTCGGCGCGGATATCGGATTCAGCCGTGATTCGCTCACTCCCGAGAAACTCACTCTCCTTATCGATCCAGGGATTGGCGGCAGCTTCGACCTCGTCATGCCTCTCTACACATCGCAGGCCTTCGACGATCTGGTGAATAAAAGCATTCTTTATCCTCTCACCCGTTCTCTTTACGGCCACCGGGTTCAGAATCCGCTCGGCACAGAATTCCAGATGTCGTCGAAAATGTTTCCGTTGCTCACCGGCAACACCGCGCGAGACTCCAGCCAGCAACAGGGCCGGTTGCCGTGGCTCGCAACTCTGGCCGCCGGCAGGAACCTGAAAATCTGCCAGGCCCAACTCGGTGCGCGTCGTCCTTCCAGCGCCGAAGGCATTGAGCTCAGCGATGCCCTCGCACAGCTGACCGGTCCATTGTTCCTCGATATGGAAGACAACGCCGCTTTCTGGCAGCGCATTCGCGGCTCGCACGATGCACCCATTTTCGGCGTCGCATCCACATCCACCGAAGCAACCGACACTGTCGACGTTCGCCACATGGTGGAAGCCTTCCAGCTTGGCGAGCGCAACCTGCGCGAGTTCTGGGCGCTCATCCTTCCCCCTGTTACGCTGCTGGAGCTGAAAAAGCTTTCCCGTCTTTCACCGGACGAGTTTCATATGCCGGATACGCTGTGGGCCCGCATCATCTACGATTTTGCGCTGGCCCATCGTCTTCGTAATATTCATCGCACCCACCTGTTTGGTGCGCTCACCCCGCTCTACCTAGGATGGGTTGCATCGTACGCGGTTGAAATCAACCAGAGCGGCATCGCCGCCGCGCAACAACGGGTGGAACAACTGGCACGCACCTACGAGTCGGAGAAACCCTATCTCCTGTCCCGTTGGCGCTGGCCCGATCGCTTTCATCCGTAGAAGCCTGCACTAGAACAGGAGTGAGTCATGTGGGGACAAGTACATCAGGCGCTGCTGGAATCGCTTCATCGTGCCGTATTCAAAGTCGCAACGCTGCTGCCCGGCGTGCTCGCGCTTATCGTCGCGCTGGTGGTCTCCATTTTTATTGGATGGCTTCTGGCCGCCATTCTGCGCCGCATCCTGCTTGCGCTGCACTTTGACACCCGTGTAGAACAATCCGGTCTCGCCAATATTTCCGACTGGTCGTCCGCCAAAACGCCCACCTTCCTGGCCACGCGCATCGTATTCTGGCTCACCGTCGTCGCCGGCTTGTTTGTCGGTGTCGCCGCGTTTGATGCCTCGCTTGCTTCCGGCCTCTCGGCCAATGTCGTCACCTATATCTCTAAGATCGTCGCCGCCGTAGTGCTTCTGATTGTCGGCATCATCGTCGCCCGCTTCCTTTCCCGCAGTGTCCTCATCAACGGCGTCAACATGAATCTGGAGCATGCCCGCCTGCTCAGCCTGGGAGCTAAATGGCTGGTCCTGGTCTTCACTGCTGCCATGATCTTCGATCATCTTGGCATTGCGCGCGTCATTGTCGATCTCGGTTTCGGCATTTTATTTGGTGGCATTGTGCTCGCGCTGGCATTGGCGGTCGGCCTGGGTTCGCGCGATCTTGTCAGCCGATCTCTGGAACGCGATCGCCACAAAACTTCAACAGAAGAAGACGTCGTCCGCCACTTCTAGAGTGAGGACAGGATCGGCCGCAGCGATGCATTTCTCTATCAATTCATAGTCGGCCAGTTACTATAAAACGACTGCTATGACGATTCTTGATCTATTGCTGGGCCGCCCGCTCGCAACCTGGGAGGATCGCGCCGAAAAGATAGGCGCCTCCCAGGGCGTTCCCATCTTCGGCCTTGATGCCCTCAGTTCCGCTGCCTACGGTCCAGAAGCAGCCATGACGCTTCTCATCCCACTGGGGATGGCCGGCATCCATCTCGTGCTGCCCATCACTGCTGCCATCCTGGCTTTGCTGACCATCCTTTATTTCTCCTACCGACAGACGATCGCTGCGTATCCCAATGGAGGCGGCTCCTACACGGTGGCCGGCGAAAATCTCGGATCATTACCCGGCTTGCTCGCGGGCTCGGCCCTCATGGTCGACTACATTCTCGAAGTGTCTGTCGGCATATCCGCCGGCGTCGGCGCACTGGTTTCCGCGTTGCCGAAGCTTCAACCTCATACGCTTGCTCTTTGCCTGGCAATCCTCGCGATTCTCACTCTGTTGAACCTGCGTGGGGCCCGTTCTTCTGGCGTGATCTTCATGGCGCCGACCTATGTATTCATCCTGTGCCTGCTCGCTGCCATCGGGTGGGGCGTATTCAAAGTCATCGTTTCCGGCGGCCATCCCCAACCCGTGGTCGCTCCACCGCAACTCGGTCATGCCACCGCGGTGCTCAGCATCTGGATGTTGCTGAAGGCCTTTTCCAGCGGCTGTACTGCAATGACGGGCGTAGAGGCCGTCAGCAACGGCGTGGGCGCTTTCAAGGAGCCGCGCGAGAAATCGGCCCAGCTCACTCTCACCATCATCATTGTGCTACTCGGCGTTCTCCTGCTAGGCATTGCCTTCCTGGCGCCCGCGTATCACATCGCCGCCACCGATCCATTTGCGCCCGGATATCAAAGCGTGCTGTCGCAACTGATCGCCGCCGTCAGCGGACGCGGCGTCTTTTATTACGTCTCGATCGCTTCCATCCTGCTGGTGCTGGCGCTCTCCGCAAATACCGGCTTTGCGGATTTTCCCCGGCTGTGCCATAACATCGCCAAGGATCGATATCTTCCGTTCGCCTTTACTCTTCGCGGCCGGCGCCTGGTGTATTCAGGCGGCGTCTATGTCCTGGCTGTCGCGGCCGCGTCGCTCCTCATTGTTTTTCGCGGTGTCACTGACCGTCTGATTCCTCTTTTCGCCATCGGCGCTTTTCTCGCCTTCACTCTTTCTCAAGCGGGGATGGTACAGCACTGGCGTCGCAAGCGCGGCCCCGGGTGGAAACTCAGCATGGCCATCAATGGAATTGGAGCGCTCGCAACCGGAATTACCGTCTGCATCGTATTGGTCACAAAATTTGTCGCTGGAGCATGGATCACGGCCATTGTGATTCCTTTGATCATCCTGGTCATGCTAGCCATCCACAGCCACTATCTCTGGGTAGGTCGTCAAATCGCCGCCAAGCAGGCCTTGAACACAGCCAAGCTGACATCACCCATCATCATCATGCCCATTCCCGGCTGGAATCGCGTCACCGCGAAAGGCTTGCGCTTTGCACTCTCAATCTCTCCAGAAGTTTTTTGCATCCATGTGAAGAATGAGGAAGGCGAGCAACCGCTGGCGCCGCTGTGGCAGAAGAATGTCCTGCAACCGCTGCAGCGCGCGAACTTACCGCAACCGATCCTTATCCAGATTGAATCGCCCACCCGACGCATCCTTGGACCGATCCTCGATCAAGTCAGCGCATTGGAGCAGCAGCATCCCCATCGCCAACTTCTGGTATTGCTTCCGGAATTGATCGAGAGCCGTTGGTATTTCTACCTCCTGCATAACCAGCGAGCCACCCTGCTGAAAACCATGCTGTATCTTCGCGGAGCCCAGCAGACAGTGGTGGCAAATATCCCCTGGTACCTAGAACCGCGCGAGAATGGTACCGATACGAATTAGCCCGCTAAACACGTACCTTGCGCTGCTTCCTTTGTCATAGGAAATAAAAAGATTATCACCGTGATACAAGGTATCCGCAGATGCAATCATCAGATGATGTTCGCCATGCAGGTCAAAACTGAATTCTCCCCTGAAAAGCGATCATTCGCGGCGAACTGTCGCCGCCGAGACCGACGCCAAGCAATCCGGTCGGTGGCGAGATTGTACTTTGCAGGGTGCCAAACTTCGCCGGGATGAAGACTCCGGGAACGCCGGCCTCCACCGAACTCGGCAGCGCGAAATTCGGGTGATTGAACGCGTTGAAGAACTGCCCGTCGAAACGCAGCGTGACGCCCTTGGGAAGCGTGAAGCGTTTTGTCAGGTAGATATCCGAATAAGTGAAGTGCGGCCCGCGGACGGTGTTGCGGCCGGAATTTCCGAACTGGCAGTTTGCGGCCGAATCGCCGCCGATGCAGGCGCCCGTCGTCGGATCAACTATGGAAATGAAGGCCGCCGGATTCAGCCATTGTTTCGTTCCCGCTTGAGTAACTCCTGGATAGGAAGTCTTGCGATAGACCGGAACCCCGGGAACGCGGCGGGCAAATTGCGGCCCGCTGCCCTGAAAGATGCCGTTGTTATTCGCGGTGTAGGGCTGGCTCAACACAGTGAATGGAAGTCCGGTGTGAAAGAAGAAAGTCTCCGAAAACGCCCAGCCACTGAGCGCCTGTCGCAGGAACCGATGCTGGGACTGAAACGGAATCTGGTACACGCCGAACGCGGAAATGTTGTGGCGGACGTCGTAGTCGCAGTCGCCATATTGCCGGTTGAGTTCGCCGGGCAGCGGCGAAAGAATGCCTTGCGTGGAAAATGGCAGCAGACCGCCGTTGGAAACCTCGTCCAGACAATGGCTAAAGGTGTAGTTGCCTCGTAACGTCAGCCCACCAAGCTGCTCGGTAAAGCTGGTTTGCAGCCCGGAGTAGCTGCTGCTGGCGTCCGTGCGAAACTCGTTGACGCTGGCAAACCGCGGGTCCAGCGGACGCTGATAAGGAAATGGCGCAAAGCAGCCCAGGCAGACGTCCTGATAGCCGTTGAGCTGCACCTGATAGGGTTCGTGCTGACCGCGCGTTCCTACATATTCCACGCCTAGATCGCCCCGCGAGCCGATTTGCTGCTCGATTCCAAGATTGTATTCGTAATAATAGGGCGTCTTGAGCGTCCCGCTGGGAAATGTGTTCAGGTTGACGGCCAAAGGACAAGTGGCTGCGCCGGAAGAGAGGCCCGCACAGGGTGATCCGCCGGATGAGAACGTCTTCTGGAATACCTGGTTCGCTGCCGATGTGGCGTCCACGGCGCTCCCGGGAACGCTGGGCGCAACCCCAACGCCGCCGACCTGTCCGCCCAGACCGCCCACGAATGTCGGCGAGTAGGGCGGGTTCATTGCCGCCAGATCGGAGATTTGCGCGGGAATAATATCGTTAAAAACACCGAAGCCGCTGTGAATTGCCGTTTTCTGCGCAAGTTGATAGGCAATCGAAGCTCGTGGCTGCCAGACGATCAGCGGTGTAGCGGGAAAAATATGCTCTACACTCGTCTCGATCACCTGATTGAGCGGCTGATTCACGTCATGCGAAATGTCCAGAAATGAACCGGCAGGCCGTGCGAAGAGCCGCTGTTGGTTGATGGGATTCGTGTTCCAGGTGGCCCGCACCCCCGCCATCAACGTCATCCGCGCGAGCGGCCTGTAAGTGTCCATCGCGTACAGGTCGAGATCGCCATTCGCAACGCGCTCCTTCAGAGCAACCGGAAAGGTATGGCTGGCCGTGTAGGCAGCTCCGTAGGTGAACTGCGCCAGATCGTTGTAGACAACCGTCGGCACGGTGCCCTGCCCAAGATCATAGTCGCTCACATCCACCCGGCGTGTGTTCACGCCGAACTTTAGGGTGTGCCGGCCGCGCGTCCAGATCAGGTTGTCGTTGATCTGCCACTGCGTCACCTTGCGACCCTGCGGATAGATATTGTCATTCCCGCCGATAGCTGTGAACGGCGCATTCGCGGTCCCCGCAGTCAGCACAATGGGAAAGGTCTGCTGTACTTGGGCATAGTTGTTCGGCTCGAAGACGCTGGCATACCAGCTGGCTCCCGGGTTAAATTGGTTCACGAGATTCGGTGTGAATAGATGGGTATAGCCAGCCACCAGGGTACGCTGCGGTTGTGGCGAAAATGAATTGAAGATCGGATTGATGGGGTCGGTGTAAGCCGCCTGCAGTCCAGTGTCCTGCTGAAAGCGATACCAGGTGCTGTTGTTGGCATTGATGGTGTGATCAATTTTGACCACGATCAAATCTTCGGCGTCGCTGTTGTTCAGCGACTCCTGCCGCTGGTTTGCGCAGCCGCTTCCGTCGAGCACGGCGCCGGGTTCGACCGTCAGCAGCCCTCCGTTCGCGTCCAGGGGACAGGAGGCAACTGGCAAGGGCGTGCCTGCCGTGTTGTTGTAGAGCTGAAACATTGATTTGTAGAATGGAACTTCCTCCGGCTGGGCGGGCAGCGCCGTGCCGGTCAACGGATCGTCCCCGCCAAGCGGTAATTGCTCGAGCACGTACTGCTGATATGCGGGCGAGGGCACCACTGCCTGCGAAACCAGCGGCAACGCAATGCGTACGCCTTCATAATGGGCAAAAAAGAAGAGCTTGTTCCTGCGGATTGGACCTCCGACGCTCATCCCGAACTCATTGACGACGGAGCGCGGCTTGCGCGCAACATTTCCCGGCGTGTCGTTCGCATGCAGAAAATAATTTTCCCCGTTCAGCAGCGATCCATTCCAGATTTCGTAGACGTCGCCGTGAAATTGGTTTGTCCCAGATTTGGTGAAATAGTCCACTTGCGAGGCACCATAGCGGCCCTGATCGACCGAAAAGGAATCGGTATTCACGGTCGCCTCGCGCACCGCGTCCAGGCCGATGACCAGATTGGTAGAAAGTCCGATGTTTAAGCCCAGCCAGGGATCGTTAGTGTCGTAGCCGTCCAGAATATAGCCGTTGGAGGTTGCCGGCAGCCCATTGAACTCGACGTTGCCATAACCGCCGGGAGCCTTATTGTCATTCGAGGAGCCGGCCGTATTCATCAGCGCACCCTGCGCAAACTGCGCGATGAAGGTTAAGTCCTGTCCGGGATTGGGTACCCTCTCAATTGTCTTGGCCTCAAGCGTGGTCGTGGTGTTAGAGTTTTCCAAACTCAGCAGGCCCTGATGCGCATGGACCTGCACGGTCTGCGAACTGGAGGAGGGTCGGAGCGCGAAGTTCAGTGTTATCGTCCGGCCCACTTCAACTTGCGTGGGTTCAGATGTCTGTTCCGCGAACCCTTTGGCCGACACGGTGATTCGATAGATGCCGGGATTGACCTGAGAGAAAAGGAATCGCCCGTCCGCATTGGTCGAACCGGCGCGGCTGGCCTTTGTATCTGTCTCCATGGCGGTGACCGCGGCGTTGGGCACAACCGCGCCGCTGCTGTCCGTCACCGTACCTGCCAGGGCGCTCGATGTGCCACTCTGCGCCAGCAGACCCGGCGTTGCGATCCCTCCTAGACAGAAGACCGCCAATACAATGCGGGAAAAGAAAACCGTAATCGTTTCATGCCTGATACATTTTTCCGTCATCTGTAATTCTTCGGATATTGTTACCATCGGCTCAATGTGGTGCAGGCCGGAATTTGGAATGAAATCTGTGTAAACCCATAGCGATTAATTTAACTTGTATATATTTCATTAACCCTAGTTAATTAAACCATATCGAAAACCTTATTGCACCTCCTTCCGCCGAAGTGGGGCCCACAGGAAAGTCATGTTGACTTGCAACTTATTCCTCGCGATCTGTTTGTTGCAGGCAGGCCAGCCGACCTCCGTTCCCTGCGATCAAGCACAGCTGCATACAACATCGGTCCGGGTTCGCGCGTACTTTCTAGCCTCTTACCAGCCTTCCGCCGCCCAGGCTTCTGAAATCGCCGCCAAAGCTTGGCTGCCAAATCCGCAGCAAGCGCCGTTCACCACCACCTCCCCAGCACTGCCGTTGAACACTCCACCGCCGGGGCAAACGCAACTGACCTTTTTTCCGCACTCCGACACCGCCCGCTACTGGATTAGCGGGCAGGCCAACAGCATTTTCCAGATGCACGGAAATTTTCACTCGCCATACCAGGGTCCCAATAGTTTCACTGCACCCTTTCAATACAAAGCCTCGGAAGTGGGCACGCTCTACCTTGGATATCAGCTCAATAAAAATCCACGCTATGAAACCGATGTGCTGTACGACGAGGAAAACGCAGGCGGCCGCGGTCTTAGTCAGGCGTTTGGATTGGCAGGCTTCACCAACCTGGATGTGGTTCGCAACCCGAACCTGGGTCCCACTCCCTATTTGGCGCGTGTGGAGCTTCACCAGACGATTGGCTTTTCCAATGAGATGGTGCCGCAGGAGCGTGGCCCGTTTGCTTTGGCAACCCAGGTCCCAGTGCGGCGGCTCGATCTGCGCATCGGCGCCTTCGGCCTGCCGGATACGTTCGACGGCAACGCTGTCTTGAGCGACAGCCATCTGCAGTTCATGAACTGGACCGTCGATAACAACGGCGCGTGGGACTACGCCGCCGATACGCGCGGCTATACCCGCGGTGTAGTCATCGAATATCAAGACCGCATCTGGGCCTTGCGCTACGCACTGGCGCTCATGCCCACGGTCGCCAACGGCATCACGCTGGACTGGGCCCTTCGGCGTGCTCGCGCGCAAAATATGGAGCTGGAAATTCGCAAGGGATTCCTGCCCGGTCGTGACGGCGCCATCCGCGTTCTCGCCTATGGCAATAACGCTCACATGGGCGACTACCGCGAAGCCGTGAATCATTACCTGGAAGGCCTGACGCCTACACCTGAAATCACTTCTGTCGAAAAGTACGACACGTTGAAGTACGGCTTCGGCATTAACGTCGAACAGGATGTCACACCGAACTTCCGCCTCGCCGGTCGCTTCGGCTGGAATGAAGGCCAGCACGAATCCTTCGCCTACACAGAAGATGATCAGACGTTTCTCTTCGGCGCGGATTATGCGATGAGCCGCTGGCATCGAAAATTCGATAAGCTCGGGATCGCCTTTGTGACCAACGCGATCAAAAAAGATCATCAGAACTATCTGCGTCTCGGCGGCCTGGGATTTTTGCTTGGAGATGGGAATTTGAATTACGCGAGGGAAGATATTTTGGAAGGGTATTACAACATCCACGCCTGGCGTGGCCTGTATTATGCGGTGGACTATCAGAACATTCAGCATCCCGGATATAACCAGGATCGCGGCCCCATTAACGTAGAAAGCTTTCGTCTCCACATCGACTTCTAATACAGGCTTTTATCAGGGCACGACTTCAGTCGGTCGTAAGCGCTTGCAATCGAATGTAAGTGGATTTTGCGTTTCGAGGAACTTACCTGAAAAGTTACTTGGCTTTCGGTGTAGGTGTTGCCGAAGGAGCCTGCGGCAGCGTGTAGATCACTTCTCCCGGGCGGGTGTAGTGCATCTGCTCGCGAGCTTCATATTCAATTGTGTCGCGGTCCGTCTTCAATCGCTGGTCGTGCAGCGCCAACCGGTCATTCTGTTGTTGCAGGTCGAGAATCTGCTGGTGCAGCTGCTGTGCTTCGTGCTGCTTTTGCTGGTAGGCCACCAACCCATCATGGCCAAAGATCGCATAAAAGCCTAGAAACACCGACAACGCGACAAACATCACTGTCGCGGCCTTGCGGCGCATCCCCAACAAACTCGCAGAGAGGCGGCTGATTCTGCTGCCTTGCGGCACGGATGCCGATACGAACGTGGGTACATCGTGAGAGATCAGCTGCCGCTGCAATTTCTTCCGCGAGCCAAGATTCATCTGCACATTCTCACGATCTACGCCTCATCCGACATCGTAACTTATTCCAGCACCCACTGTTTCGCCGCTGCCGTCAATCGGACGGAATCTTCCTTGGAGCGAGCCTCTGTATAGGCCCGCACCACGGGTTCCGTTCCCGAAAGACGATAGCAAACCCACGATCCATCATCGAAGACCAGCTTCAGCCCGTCCGTTCGGACGATGGCTGAAACTTTGCGGCCGGCAAGTTCGCGCGGCTCTGTCTTCAACTTCTTAGTGAATTTGCCTTTGGCCTCTTGCGTCAAGTGGAAATTCTCTCGCACTGGATAATAGGAACCCACTTTGCCAAAAAGGGTCTGCAACTGCTCGCCGATCGTCTTGCCGCGTACCGCTACCATCTCCGCCACCAGCAAGCCGGCGAGAATGCCGTCCTTCTCCGGAACATGCCCGCGAATCGTCAGGCCCGCGCTCTCTTCCCCGCCAATCGCAATCTTGTCCTGATCGATCAGCTCGCCAATGTATTTGAAGCCCACCGGCGTTTCGTATAGCTGAATCTTGTAGTGCTCCGCCAGCGCATTAATGCAGTTCGTCGTGGCCACGCTCTTCGCAACGCCATTGCGCCAACCTCGCGTCTCCACCAGGTAATCGAACAGCAACGCAATAACGTAATTCGGCTGGATAAACGTTCCGTCTCGATCGACAATGCCGAACCGGTCCGCATCACCGTCAGTAGCAATTCCCATGTGTGCGTTGGTCTCGCGCATTTTGGCCTTGCAGTCGGCCAGCAAAGGATCGTCCGGCTCCGGCGCATGACCACCAAACAAGACATCCCGGTAATCGTGAACGCTCACAGCGGAAACGCCGTTCTCCATCAGCAGCTGCTGCGCATAGCCACGCCCTGCGCCCCAAAATGGATCCACCACAATGCGCAACTTCGCCTTCGCGATCGCACGCATGTCGATCAGTTCGGCCAGCCGCTTCAGGTAGTCCGGCTTCACATCCACGTTCTCGAAATTTTCTTTCGCAGTGCCATGGGGAATCTCAGCGTCTCCCAGCGCTGCAATATCTGCTTCAATTTGCCTGGTTACTTCCGGCAATGCCGGCGCGCCATCGGGAGTGGAAAATTTGATGCCGTTATATTCCGGCGGATTGTGCGACGCCGTAAAGTTGATCGCCCCGCTGGTTTTGCGTTGGCGCACCGCATACGCAATTGCCGGCGTGGGCGCCGGTTCTCCAATCACTTCCGGAACAACGCCGCCGTCGGAGAGCAGACGCGCCGTCTCTGCAACGAACATCTCGCCCATAAATCGCGGATCACGGCCCACCAGGATGCGATGCGTTCCCGGCTGCTTCGACACATACCTGGCAATTCCAACAATCGCGCGCCGGATGTTCGGCAGCGTGAACTCGTCGGCAACAATCGCACGCCACCCCGAGGTCCCAAAATGAATCTGCGTCGGCATCTTCTCTCTACTTTCTTTCAAACAAGAATACCGAATGTTAGATGCATCTGGATTGTTGCTCGCTTAAGATTGCCCGTCTCGGAGATTCCCTCCTATGCTGCTCGCTGCGTCTGCGCAAAGATATCGGAATGGGTGTCGTAGACGGCAAGGACCTTCCCGGCGCGTTCCGGATCGGTCGACCAGCTCAGCGATACAGCGGTCACATACTGCTCCCCGTTCGGCGCCTTTAGTGCCGCAGCATAGTGCGGATAGGCTCGGCTCAGCCGTTCCAGTACCTCCATGCGCGCTCTGAAACACTCGCTCCAGTCGGCAAACTTCGCCCAGTTCGCCGAGACCGTCAGCCAATGGCCGTGCAGAAACTCGCGCGTCGGCATGGCAATCGTCTCCGTTCCCGCCAGCGGCGGATGGCTTTGCTTCTGGCCGAACAGGTTATTGGCCTCCACGGCCAGCTGCGATCGACCCCAACCCGACTCCAGCGCAGCCTCGCAAGCAGCATAGGCGGGAAAAATATGATGGGCGGCCTGGGCGGCCCGATAGGCGCGAGACAGAAAAATAGTTTGGATAGACACGGACACTCCTGGGAAAGGACTCTGATTCCAGTATCTGTAGATGAAGAGAGTAAATGTGCAAATGCTCGTTAGAACGACTACTTTCCGCGCCGGACTTATTAGTTGCTTAGCAACCATATCCGCAAAAGTGGACGCCAGGGCAACCATTCTTTTTGGGTTGCCCTGGACTTCTCAGCCGCACCGTCTCATGGGAGTGACGGATCAATCACCGCGATGCCCTTCTTCGGATCAAATTTCTTATAGAGCGGTCGCGGGTACGCCGTAACAATGACCTCCAGCGTGGGCCAGACATGGGCTTGCAGCAGATGTCCGCCATGCGCCGTGCCGTCGCCAAACCCGACGACCATGTGCACATGCACCACCGGCTTTCCCTGATACATCGCGATATCGCCCAACAGCGACAGCACCTCAGCCTGCTGATCGATATGAATCATCCGAAATTTTTTCGTGTCTGGATTGAGCCAAGCCAGGGTTCCATTGTGGATTGACCCGATGCCGGTGATTCTGGCAGCCGAAATATGATTTTCTTCCGCAAACTTTGTTAGGCCGCCCAGTATCTCATCTCCAGCACCGAAGATGACCGCATAAGTCGTTTCTTGCGCGCTCTGGTTCAGAATCTTGAACTTCATCAACGGCGCGCTTCCCATGGCGGGCATGGCACCGCTGGTGACACTCTGGGGCGCAGAACTCCTGCTCGCCGCACGCGCGTAAGGCGCAGAGAGAAATGCGCACGCGAAGATAGTTCCGCCAGCAAAATACAAAATTCTTGGAAACTTCATCTCGACCTCTCCATCTGGAATTGCATTCCATTGATCGGCAGACACAAGTGCTCCTTCGTCGCTGCCAGAAGCCCAACATGGAGAATCGGCGGGCGAAGGAGAACCCTTGGTTCTATCTTAGCGATTGCGCAGTTTTCAATTATGGAGTGGAAGGCTCTAACGGGGCCGGAGAGCCCGGCATGGGCGCCAGAAGGTCTTCTTTGCGCATCACCAGCGTGGTGGTGTTAAACGAGGACGATTCAAAGCCGTGACCGTGCGTAATTGCGTCCGTGGGACAGGCTTCAACGCAATAGCCGCAAAAGATACAGCGGTTGTAGTCGATGTTGTAGACCTTGGCATAGCGCTCGGCACTGGAAATCCGCTGCTCGGCGGTGTTTTCGGCAGCCTCGATGTGAATGCAGTTCGATGGGCACGCGGCGGCACACAGAAAACATGCCACGCACTTTTCCAAGCCGTTTTCATCGCGTTGCAGCACGTGCCGTCCGCGGTAGCGTTCTTCAAACTTCGCTCCGCGCATCGGTCCCGGGCCATCCGGATAGTTCTCCACCTCGGTCGGCTGGAAGATTTCTCCGAAGGTGACACTCATTCCTTTGGCAACGGCTGCGAGATCGCGCACAATCGACATACCATGATTATAAACGACGACAAGCGGTGGAGACCGAAGCATCCAACAGCTATGCGGTTCATTCGAGAGCGCGATATTCATGTCATACAGGCATCGATCGCGCGGTAGCATTGGACTTTCACGCACATGCAGACTGAAGTTGAACGCGTTCTGATTTATCGGTTGGGAAGCCTGGGCGATACCGTGGTCGCATTGCCCTGCTTCCATCAGGTTGCGCGCGCCTATCCCGATGCGGAACGTCGTCTGCTGACCAACATTCCCGTGCATAGCAAAGCGCCGGCAGCGTTTGCGGTGCTGGAGGGTTCGGGGCTGGTGCACAGTTATATGCGCTACCCGATCGCGACGCGAAGCATCGCGGAATTGCTGACTCTACAAAGAGATATTCGCGCGTACCGCGCTCAGGTGCTGGTGTACTTAACACCGCGACGACTCGCGAGCGAGGTGGTGCGCGACGCTGCATTTTTTCGGCTGTGCGGCATTCCAACTATGATCGGACTGCCCCTGGCGCGTGATTCTCGCACCAACCGGCTGGATCCTGTCACGGGATGGTATGAGCCGGAAGCGGTGCGGCTGGCGCGATTGATGCGAAGCCTGGGAAAGATTGATCTGCAGGATCCGGCGTATTGGGACCTGGGACTCACACTCGACGAGCATAAACGCGCGGCGGAAGCGCTGGAGTCGGTACAAGGGCGGCCGCTGCTGACGTGTTGCGTCGGTACCAAGGTGCAGGCAAAGGATTGGGGCGCGGATAATTGGCGCAGCGTGCTGGATACGCTGGCTTCGGAGCTACCGCAATACGGATTGGTGATGGTTGGGGCCGCAGAAGAGACTGCGGTCAGCGACCGGGTCGCAGGAGCCTGGGCGGGGCGAAGTGTCAATTTGTGCGGAAAACTTCTGCCTCGTCAGTCCGCGGCAGTTCTTGCCCGGGCAAAACTTTTTGTGGGACATGACAGCGGCCCCATGCACCTTGCAGCCACAGTCGGCACACCCTGCGTCGCTGTGTTCGCTGCTCGAAATAAGCCGCGCACATGGTTTCCGTGGGGCAGCCAGCACGAGGTGGTGTATCACCGCACAGATTGCTGGGGCTGTGAACTGGAGACGTGCCTTGAGCAGAAGAAAAAATGCCTCACGTCGATCGTTCCGGCGGAAGTGCTGGGGGTCGTACATCGGGTACTGGCGCGTCTTTCATTAGCCCATACCTTGGTTCCCAGCCCACGATGAACCGCTCCGTTGCGCGGCTAGTTAGGATAGATTGGAGCACAGCATGATTCGTGATCTTCATCGTGTCCTCGGTTTGGTTGAGTCCGGGTTTCAGCGCTATCGCGTGCTGGTCGTCGGCGATTTGATGCTGGACCAGTATCTGTGGGGCGATGTCAGCCGCATCTCTCCAGAAGCGCCAGTGCCAGTGTTGCGCTCTGCGCGTCGTACGCATGTCGCCGGCGGCGCTGCGAACGTTGCGATGAACCTGGTGGGGCTGGGAGCACAGGTATCGCTGGCTGGATTTCTGGGTAGCGATGAATCGGCGGAAACACTACGTGGGCTTTTGACAACAGCCGGCATCGCGACCGATGCGGTTTGTATTTGGCAGCGGTCAACCATCTCGAAAACGCGCATCATGGCGGGACGGCAGCAACTGATGCGGCTCGACGTGGAAACTGCCGAGTTGCCGTACGAGGCGGAGATCAGTTCCCTGTTGCAATCGATGACGCCGCAAATTGAAGCGGCCGACAGCATCATTCTTTCTGATTACGCGAAAGGTGCGCTCCCCGAGCAGGTTTGTCAGCACGTGATCACGCTGGCGCGCAACCGCAATATCCCCGTACTGGTAGATCCAAAAGGCAGCGAGTTTTCAAAATATCGGGATGCTACCACGATCTGCCCCAACCTGCAGGAACTGTCGAACTGCACCGGAGTACTGGTGCAGCAAATGGAGAAGCTGATGACCGCGGGTCGCGCGCTGATTCCTTCGCTGCATCTGGAATACCTGACCGTCACAATGAGCGAGCATGGTATTCGCGTCCTGTATCCGGACGAACAGCAGGATTTGCACGCCGCTGCGCTGGCTCGCGAAGTCTATGATGTTTCCGGCGCGGGCGACACGGTGATTGCGACCCTGGCCGCCGCTGCGGCGGCAAAGCTCGATACGCAAAGCGCGATTCAACTGGCGAATGTGGCCGCTGGGATTGTGGTGAGCCGTGTGGGGACAGTCCCCATTGATCGCGCGAACCTGCTGGCAACCTTGTCGGTAGAACTAGCCAGCAGCACCCAGGAAAAAGTTGTCGACCGCGCTGGTTTGATGGCGCGCGCTGCGCAGTGGCGAGACCGTGGCGAAACGATTGTGTTCACCAACGGTTGCTTCGATCTGCTGCACATCGGTCACATTACTTTGCTTGAAAATGCGCATCGCATGGGTGACCACCTGGTGCTGGGAATCAACAGTGACGCTTCCGCGCGTCGCCTGAAAGGTCCGACGCGCCCAATCGTCGGCGAGAATGAACGGGCACGCATCTTGGCAGCATTGGCCTCGACGGATGCCATCGTGATCTTCGATGAAGACACCCCGCTGGAAACGATCGAAGCCTTGCGGCCCAATGTACTGGTGAAAGGCGGCGACTACACTGAAGCGACTGTCGTCGGCGCGGATCTGGTGCACAGCTGGGGCGGACGTGTCGCGATTGTGCCGACGGTTGCGGGCTTCAGCACCTCCAACCTGGTGCAAAAGCTGAGCGCGACATCGGAAAAGCAGCACGCAAACGAGTCGAAATCGTAGGTGAGATGTCGTCCGATGCGTCCTCACTCCACAACTAACCACGACTCCGCGGTCAGCCGTCGCCACCGTAGTTAGTCGCCCGAGGCATTGCCTAGAGAGGAAGAATGGTGCTGCCGCTCCGGATCATGCAGCCATTTGGATAATGCGGCGCCGTTCATCTCCATGCCTACCAGGTCCAGTTCACCGTGGTCGTAATCCGCAATCATCATGCCCATGGAAGAGCCGTTGGGACGGACTAGGATTACGGACTGATCGCCACCGCGATTTTGTCCTCCGCTTACTTCCGTCAC
>DATJUD010000017.1:0-9166 GCA_035502695.1 Acidobacteriaceae bacterium | reverse complement strand
AGCCTGGTGCGGGATCAGAAGATTGCCGCCGATGCCGAGGGATTCAGCGGATTTCCGGGCGACAAATATCCCAACCTTTTTGCGTTCTACGCTGTACCCACTCCCGGCCACACACCGCAGGAGATGAGAACCGCGATCCATGCCGAAATCGACAAGTTGAAGACACAGGATGTGACGGATGAGCAACTGGCCATGTTTAAAACGCGCGCTCGCGCCGATATCCTCCGCAGTCTCGACAACAACGAAGGCCTGGCACAAGAGTTAGGTACGTATCAGTTGCGCTATGGTGATTGGCGGATGCTATTCCAACAACTCAACAAGATTGATGCCGTCAGCAAAGCCGATATTCGACGCGTTGCCAACCAGGTATTCACGGCCAAAAATCGAACCTACGCCATGATTGAATATGCTCCGCAGAAGCCAGCGAAACCAGCCCCCGAAGCACCCGCCCAACCAGCAGCCAAGACGGCTCCGGCAAAGCAAGGAGGCCGCTAATGCGCACTCGCATCGGACTCTTCGCAGCAATTTCCGCAATTGCGTTCACGTCTTTTTCAGGCTCGGCATTCGGCCAGACCGCTTCGTCGACAACCGCAGCACCTGGATCACCAGCTCCCTGGACGTCATGGAAGAAGGTGCCTATTCCGCCGCTTCCTGCCTTTCATCCTAAGCAGCCGACAAAGATCACGTTGAAGAATGGTATGACGATTTTTCTGCAGGAAGATCACGAACTGCCGTTCATCAACGGCTTCATTATGATTCGTGGCGGCTCGCGAGATGAACCGGCGGACAAGACTGGCCTGACCGATCTGTATGCCGAGGCGTGGCGCACCAGCGGTACGACGGACATGACCGGCGACAAGATGGATGACATTCTGGAAGCAAAAGCCGCCAAAATTGAAACCAATAACGATATAGAGTCCACCGGCCTGACCTGGACCAGTTTCAAGCAGGATTTCGACCAGGTATTTGGCATGGCAACGAACCTGCTTCTCCATCCCGAGTTCCGCGCCGACAAACTCGCGCTCGCCAAGCAGCAGGAAGACACCGGCATCATACGTCGCAACGACGATCCCGAAGAGATTGCGGAGCGAGAAGCGGAGCTGCTTGCCTATGGCAAGAACAGTCCTTACGCGCGTGTGCCGGAATTCGCTACAGTACACGCCGTCACGCTTGCAGACCTGACTGCATGGCATGATCGCACGGTCACTCCGAACAATATGATTCTGGGAATCAGCGGCGACTTCAACACGGCGGAGATGGAAACGAAATTGCGCGCCGCATTTGAGACGTTGCCACATGGCCCGGATTTCGTGTCGGTCAAAACGACATTCCCCGGACCCATGCCCGGCATTTATCTTGCGCAGAAGGGCGACGTGAATCAGAGCAATGTGTGGATCGTGGGACTTGGCACGGAACGCAGCAATCCTGATTACTATGCGCTGAGCGTGATGAACACAATGTTCAGCGGCGGTTTTGGCTCGCGCCTGTTTCAGGATGTACGCACACGGCTTGGACTTGCCTATGCTATCGACGGAGCTTATGGAGCTAGCTACGATCATCCCGGGCTTTTTTATGTGGCCGCAGGAACAAAAAGCGCAAGCACCGTCGCTGCGACGCAAGCAATGCTGAAGCAAATTGACGAGCTAAAAACGGTGCCACCCTCCGCTGTGGAACTCCGAAACGCGAAGGACCAGGTACTGAATTCCTGGATCTTCCATTTCGATTCACCGGAAAAAATCCTACGGCAGCAGGCGACGCTTGCCTTCTTTGGCTATCCATCCGACTTTATTGAGAAGTATCGCGATGGCATTGAGAAGGTGACAGCCGCGGATGTCACCCGCGTGGCCGACAAATATATCCATCCATCGAAGCTGGCCATTCTGGTGGTTGGAAACCAGGTCCAATTCGGCACGCCGCTTTCAACGCTGGGACCGGTAAAGACGCTCGATATCTCGATCCCGATGCCGCCCGGAATGCAACAGCAAATGGGCCCGCAGTGACAGCGTGACCGTTGCCATTTCGACGACAGCCGCCCTATTGTTTTTCGAACTTCAGGGCGGCGGAGTTGATGCAATAGCGCAGCCCGGTCGGCTTGGGACCATCGGGAAATACATGGCCGAGATGAGCGCCGCAACGGGCGCACGTCACTTCGACGCGACGCATCCCGTGGCTCACGTCTTCATGGTTCTCGACCGCTTCCGGCGAAACAGGGAGCCAGAAACTTGGCCAGCCTGAGCCGGATTCAAACTTGGTGTCGGACTGAAACAGCGGCGCATCGCAGGCCACGCAGTGATAGCTTCCATCGTCGTGGTTTTTGTAGAGCGCGCCGGAAAACGCCAGCTCGGTTCCCTTCTCGCGAGTCACATAATACTGTTCCGGCGTCAGCTGCTGACGCCACTCCTCTTCACTCTTCTGAATCTTTTCTGTTTTTTGCGCGTTCTCTGTCATAGCTCCCTCGCTGCCTTCAGACTATGTCAGCCGGCGACATCGTTCAACCGGGTTTGGCAGTCTACCCAGTGGTTGATATACTCACCAAGAAGCAGCAATCGGAAATCTTCATTTCCCTCCACTCAGTGCAGAGTTCCCTTCTGGAAAATCTACACGGCCAGGTAGCTCAGTGGTAGAGCGCAGCCCTGAAAAGGCTGGCGTCGGGGGTTCAATTCCCTCCCTGGCCACCACATTTCATTCACTCGAACCCCTTTTCGTTATTGACGGCGTTCGTCAGACCTTGCTCCTGGACGAATGCTTACTGTCCGGCGGAGTTTTGTTCGGGTGCCTTCTTGATACCGAGGTTCCATGCTTCGAAGGCCCAGACATCCGCGTCCTGTTGGATTGCCTTGTCCGTCGGCATGTAGATGTGGCTTGTACTTCCCGTGGTGCGCAGAAGGATTGGATTGGCGCAACCCTGCGCACGCTGGATTTTCGCCGTGAATTTGAACTCATGACTCGGCACCACGCGGTCATCATCCCATGACGTCGTGATCAGGGTGGGAGGATAGCAAGTTCCAGGATGGATATTCTGCAGCGGCGAATACTTGATCAACCATTGGAAGGCCTGCTTGTCATCTGAACTGCCGTACTCCGGGACCCAGAAGGAACCACCGGAAAATTTCTGATAGCGAAGCATGTCCAGCACACCGTGGCCAATGTAAGCGGCGCCGAAAAGTTGGGGCTGCTCGGTGATCGAGGCGCCGACGAGCAGGCCTCCGTTGGAGTAGCCCTGAATGGCCAGCCGCTTCGGGGAAGTATATCCCTGTTTGAACAGGTATTTGGCGGCCCAGGCGAAGTCGTCAAACACGTTCTGCTTTTTGCCGAACATGCCGGCATGGTGCCAGGCCTCGCCGTAGACTCCGCCGCCGCGAAGGTTGGGAACTGCATAGACGCCGCCCATTTCCAGCCATACCGGCAGCATCGGGTTGAAGCGGGGAGTTATGGTGACGTCGAAACCGCCGTAGCCGTACAACACCGTCGGGTGGCTGCCATCTAGCTTGATACCCTTTTTCGCGACGATGAGCATGGGCACTTGACTACCGTCTTTCGAGGTGTAGAAAACCTGCTGGGTCTGGTACAGCGAGGGGTCGAACTTGATCATCGGCTTGAATGTCACCGATGTCTTGCCAGTAGCAATGTCGTACTGATAAATCGTGTCCGGATAAAGGTACGAGGTGAAGTCGTAATAAACGGTGGCCAAATCGTTTCGCGTGGAGAGGCCGTCCACGGAACCGAGCGATGGAAGCGTCAGCGTGTCAAGCAGTTTCCCGCCGGTGTTGAATAATTCGAGATGATTTATGGCAACATTCTGGAAGTTGACAAGGATGTCGCCATCCGCCATGGAGGCGCTTGAGAGTACGCCGTCGGCTTGCGGAACCAAGGTGGTCCAGTGCGCGGAACTCGGATCGGTGAATGTTGCGGCAACAACGCGGCCTCTAGGCGCGTCCAGCGTGGTCTGCAAGTAGAGAGTGTCGCCTTTGTGCCCGATAGGCACATACATCGCGTCGTTGGCGGTGTAGAGTGGCTTGATCGCTGCGCTGAGATTAGGCTGGCCGGGGTTGCCAAGATCTGCATAGAACAACTCATTGTTGCTGATGGATTTGTTGAT
This sequence comes from Acidobacteriaceae bacterium, assembly GCA_035502695.1. Taxonomy (GTDB): domain Bacteria; phylum Acidobacteriota; class Terriglobia; order Terriglobales; family Acidobacteriaceae; genus JAKAAZ01. The sequence goes on along the minus strand of DATJUD010000017.1, from coordinate 5,067 downwards.
GAGGAACAGATACAAATAGTGGCCGTTCTCGCTGACGTCCCCCTCGATCGCCGCTTGCGGCAGGTCAGGGCGCGCGTAGATCAGCTTGTCTTCAGATTGCGGCTCACCGAGCTTGTGGTAGTAGAGCTTCTGGTCGACCACGGCATGACTGATTTCCTTTTCGCCGCTCGGGGGCTGGGGATAACGCGAGTAGTAGAAACCCTTCTCGTCGTTTGTCCAGGAAATGCCGGAGAACTTTACCCACTGCACGGCGTCCGGGAGCGGTTTGCCGGTGGCGACATCGAGCACGTGGATGGTCTGCCAATCTGAACCACCATTGGAAAGCGCATACGCTAGATACTTGCCCTGCGGAGATGGCGCTGTGGCGGCCAGCGCGATGGAGCCATCGGGAGACAGCTGGTTGGGATCGAGGAGCATGCGCGGTTTGGCCGTGGCAGATTGCTGTACGTAAACGACGCTCTGGTTCTGCAGGCCGGAGTTTCTGCGGAAGAAGAGCATGCCGTTCTTCAGTTGGTCGGGCGCATCTTCCTTGGCGTAATTCCACAGCTGCGTAAGGCGATGGTCGATCCAGCCGCGCACGGGAATTTTGGCAAGGTAGTTGTCGGTGAGCTGGTTTTCGGCATCGACCCACTGGTGGAGCGCGGGGCTGGTGAGGTTTTCCATCCACTGGTAGGACGCCGGCACCTTGGTGCCGAAGTACGTGTCCACGGTGTCGTCGCGGTGTGCCACCGGATATTTCAGCTCGTGCGAGGATCGAGACTTGCACGCAGTGAGAGCAAGCAGAGCCGCGACAGTCAGCACAGAGAGTGCACGTAGCATTGGCTTCATGAAGGTCATCTCTTTTCCTGGAAGTTTTGTAGACTTTCTTAAAACCCCAACACTGGAACCAATCGCAATGTTCACCGGAGTCGCGAATCGAGGAGTTCTACGCCACAGCTGGCTGACCCTTCGGAGGACGAAAGACCCTGGCCACTCCTTCTTTTGGATATCTGCGCGACACCCGCGGATTTCAGTTTATGCCGAATCGCCATTGCACGTTTACATCCGGGTGTTCGGACATGACCAAAAGCACCATGGGCATTGCCCCGCAGGCACGCCAAGATAAGGTGGTCTACTGGACTGCACGGACAGCAATGCAAAGATTGGGTCTCGCAAAGTTCAATCGCACGGAAATTCATTCTCCTGTGGTTGACAGAATGTCTCGCTATTTTCATCGTCCGCAGGCCCTCAGATATGCGCGGTTGGGAAGTGAAGCCGCACGAAACAGTAGAATTTATTGAGAAGCCCGAAAATGCTTTGAGAATGGAACCAGATGCAGGACACAAGTACCAGAAAAGTTGAACTATTCGATACCAGCCTTCGAGATGGGATGCAGCAGCCGAACCTCGAAATTTCCATCCCCAATGCGATCGGCCTGCTGCAGCGCATGGGCGGTTTCGGCGTGCATTACGCGGAGATTGGATTCGCTGGCGCAAATCAATTCGTCGGAGACCTGACCCGCGCACTTGGCTCGATCGATACGCGCGCGACGAAACTCGCGCTGTTCGGCAGAACCCGCGGACGCGGCACCAGAGTGGAAGATTGGCCGGACGTTCAATTTATGGTGCGCCATAAGGAACGCGTCTCAGTCGCCGTCGTCGTCGTTAAGTCCAGGCTCCTCGATGTCGTTCGGTCGTTGGAAACGACACCGGAAGAAAATCTGCAAATGGTCTACGAGACCATCGCGTGCCTGCAGGATCACGGGCTTGAAGTGATCGTGGATCTTGAGCATGCCATGGATGCGGCGTGTGGCCGACGGGAAAACGGCATCCCTTGCGATGCGGAATTCAGCAAGCGCAGCCTGGATTATTTCAACAAGGTCACGGCACAATGTGTGCGTCAAAATGTGAGCCGGCTAGTGGTTTGTGACACCACGGGCGGCGCAGGTCCGGAGGAAGTAACCCAGGTGATGAGCTGCCTGACCTGGGCGTATCCCAACTTCAAATTTGGATTTCATGGTCACACCGACCGCGGTCTGGGCGTCGCCAATACGCGAGCGGCCATCTTCGCCGGCGCCGCGCAAATTCAAGGGACGCTAGTCGGAACCGGAGAGCGATGCGGCAACGTGAACCTTACCACCGTGATTGGCGGCATGCAATTGAGAGGCGAGGCAGAGTTTGTCTCGCCCGAATCGCTGACCGGACTGACTGGATTGGCCCACACGGTGTACGGCGCGTTTGGACTCGAAGTACCGCACGGCGCTGCGATCGTTGGCCAGGGCGCGTTTGGTACCTGGGCGGGAATGCACGGTAGCAGCGAGCGAAAGAATCCGGGCGCTTACCTGTGGTGCAACCCTGAAAAAGTGGGCGCCAGCGCGGTCATCGGCGTCAATGGCCAATCGGGAAAAGCCAATATCATGCTGCTTTCGGAGTCGATGGGCATTCCGCTCAACGCGGCTCAGGCGCAGGCTCTGATCGACGCTAACCAATCGATGATCGACGGTGGCGGCTTCACAGCCAGCGAAATTTCGTTTCGACTGGCCTGCATCCGGGTATTAAAGACACTCCAAAACAGCTTCAGCGTGAAAAGCTGGAAGGTGCTCGACGAATCGGACGAGGCTGGAAACAGGTCCGTGCGCGCCTCGATGTTGCTGCAATTAGGCGACGACACCATCATTGAGACTACGGCTGAGGGCGCCGGTCCCGTCGACGCGCTAAGCAAAGCGATGCGGAAAGAACTGGAGCGTTGGTATCCAACCATGAAGCAGATGCGTCTGGAGACCTTCAGCGTCACCGCCATAGACATTTCCGCGCATGATACCGCGGCCCACGTGCGAGTCACGGTCAGCTTCCAGGCCGACGGGCATGAGCCATGGACGACCGCGGGTGTGAGCAGCGATTTGAACCAGGCAGCCTTGATGGCGATTCTGGACGGATTCCATTTCTGGCTGCTGAAACATCCCGACTGATGCGTTTGCTGACCACCCGACCCACTACGATCGCTTGGCTGTGATCGGCTCTCGTCTATCCACAAGAAACATCCGACATCGCAACGTTACATCGTGAGACGTGCGCGCCGTTTCAGGTCGGGGGCATACTACTGAGTAGAGGGTTTCGTCATGCCGTGCCATCTCTCTCGCCGGAGCTTCGTCCAGTCAGCAGCCACCGCGGCCGCAGCCATCGCCGCCAAAGGATTGTGGGGTAATCTTGCCTTTGCAAGCGACCTTCATCCGTCAACCCTGCTGTCGCAATTCGGATATGGCGATGTCATTCTGGCGAGCGATCTACACGAATCGCAGCTGCACAGAACCCATTCAGTGCTGATGCAGTTGAGCGACGACAGTCTGCTGAAGCCCTTTCGCCAGATGGCCGGGATGCCTGCACCCGGAGAAGATTTGGGCGGCTGGTACCACTTCGATCCTGACCTGGATCACTTTGCCGGCGATTACGGATTCGCGCCTGCATCCACTTTCGGGCAATGGGTATCAGCGCTGGCGCGCGTCTACGCCATCACCGGGGACGAAGCCACCCGCGCGAAAGTGTTGCGGCTGAATCGACTGTACGCCGCGACCATCAGTCCCGATTTCTACATCAAGAACCGGTTTCCCGCCTATTGCTACGACAAGCTTGTGCTGGGATTGCTGGACTCCCACACCTTTGCGAATGATCCGGATGCAATGGCCATCCTGCAGCGGACGACTGACACGGCGCTGCCGAATCTGCCGCCGCATGCGGTCGACCATGAAGTGCCGTGGAGGCCAAACCGGCACGGTGAATCCTGGAACTGGGATGAGTCCTACACCCTGCCGGAGAACATGTTCATTGCCTACCAGCGTGGAGCGGGCCGACGGTACTACGACCTCGGCTTCCAATATCTCGACGACAAAACCTGGTTCGAGCCGCTGTCGCGCGGCGAAAATGTGCTGGCCGGCCATCATGCCTATAGCTACGTCAATTCGCTGAGTTCAGCCATGATGGCCTATATGGTGGGCGGCAGCCAGATGCATTGGCAGGCGGCCAAAAATGCCTTCGCGATGCTGCTGGAGCAAAGCTTTGCCACCGGCGGTTGGGGACCCGACGAACAACTGCGCGCACCCGGCAGCGACGACATCTTTGCCAGCCTGACCAAGACGCACGCTAGCTTTGAAACACCTTGCGGAAGCTATGCCCACTTCAAAATAACCCGGTATCTGCTGCGTGTAACTCGCGACGCTCGCTACGGAGATAGCATGGAGCGCATGATGTATAACACGGTCCTTGGTGCTAAGGCGCTACAGGACAATGGTCAAGCGTTCTACTATTCGGACTACAATTTCGACGGCGAGCGCGTCTACCACCGCGCCGCATGGCCGTGCTGCTCCGGCACGCTGCCGCAGGTGGCCGCGGATTACCGCATCCAGGCCTACTTCCACGATGGCGATGATGTTTTTGTGAATCTGTACGTTCCGTCGACTCTGCGGTGGTCTCGGGGCGACGGCACTTTTTCGCTGACTCAGACCAGCACCTGGCCCTACGATCCAAACATTTTCTTCGTGGTCAACACGGCCGCACCCGCTGAAATGACCATTCATTTTCGGATTCCGGCGTGGACCCGCGGAGCTTCATTAACCGTGAGCGGACAGCGATGGAGTGACGAAGTAACTCCGGGACAATTCGCCGCGGTGAAACGTACCTGGAAAGATGGGGATCGCGTGGAGTTAGAGTTGCCGCTGGTCTCGCGGCTGGAAGCGATCGATTCGCAGCACCCGAACACTGTCGCCGTGATGCGCGGTCCGCTGGTACTTTTCGCCTTGAAACCCTTACAAACAAGCCCGATGCCTGGATTCGGCAGAAATGCGCTTCTTAATTTGCAAAGAATCTCGCAACGCGAGTGGCAGGTCCGCAGCGGCAATGCAAGCTACCGCTTGGTTCCATTTACTGAAGTTGGCTCAGAACCCTACACGACTTACCTGCAAGCTACCTAAGTCGCATGGTCAATTCAGATCACGCCTCGACCAGCAGCAGATCATTTTGATGTATCCATCGCCGCATGCCTCTTTTTGCCCAAGTTCTCCGGCGAGGGAACATATCCATTGAAATCAAATCCAAT
>DATJUD010000016.1:0-4891 GCA_035502695.1 Acidobacteriaceae bacterium | reverse complement strand
TTGCGTTACGACACGCGATGGGAAGAGGCGGTGCAGCAGTTGATTGCCGCGCGCGCGACGGTCGGCGATCTGGCGGAGCAGGCAAGGGAATTTGCGGAGAAGATACAGGCGTCGCCGGAGCGGCTGGAGGAAATTGAAGATCGACTGGCGTTGATTGACCGACTGAAACGCAAATACGGAGCGAGTGTGGCGGAGGTGATCGCGTACGGAGAACACGTGCAGGGCAAGCTGGATGAAATTGAAAATCGCGATCAACTGCTGGCCGATCTCGCAGTGGAATTAGCGAAGGCCGCCGACGGATATAAAGCCGCTGCCGAGGCGTTGACAGCGCAGCGAAGTTCCGCCGCCAAACGGCTGATGAAGCGCGCTGAGGCTGAGATCAACCAGCTGGCAATGAAGGCGCAATTTCAAATTGCGGTGACGCCGCAGCGCGATGAGTCGGCATGGAGCGGACATGGATGGGACACGGTGGAGTATCGCATTGCGACCAATCCGGGCGAACCGCTGAAGCCGCTCGACAAGATTGCTTCCGGTGGAGAGATGTCGCGTGTGCTGCTGGCGTTGAAGGTCAGCGTGGAAGAGAGCGCAAACTCGACTGCGAAAGGAAAGCACAAAACGCAATTGCCGCGCACGCTGGTCTTCGATGAGATTGATATTGGCATTGGCGGCAGCGCAGCCGAGGCTGTCGGCCAGAAGCTGAAGACGCTGGCACGCGGTCAACAAGTGCTATGCATCACCCACCTGCCGCAGATCGCCGCCTTCGCCGATCAGCATTTTCTGATTGAAAAGCAGGAGCATGGCGGACGTACGAAAACCGGTGTCCGGCAATTATCGAAGGACCAGCGACGCCAGGAAATTGCCCGCATGTTGAGCGGCGCGCAGGTGACGGAGACAAGCCTAAAGCACGCCGAGCAAATGCTGAAGACCAGCGCAACCTAGGCGAAGAAAAATGACAAGTCCATCGCCAAAAACAGGCGATTGCGATTCGGCTTTCCTCTGGTACACTCGCGCACGATGAAGACATTTCGACTCCGGTCTCTCAACTTCCTTCCTCTCGTTTTTGGGGCGGTTTCGCTTAGCTGCCTGGCGCAGGTGTCGAGCCCGTCACCGCAACACCTCTTCTTTCGCGTCACTCTCGGCGCGCAGCAGACTACGCCTGTTTCAGGGCGGCTGATTCTGCTCATCAAGCCGGGAACCAAGCTGGAAGATGTCCAGGTGAATGAGTTTCATCCTTCGAGCATTTCCATTGCGGCGAAGGACGTGAGTGGATGGAAGCCCGGCGAATCCATCGATATCGATACCGACAACATTGCGTTTCCAGCGGGTTTCTCGAAGTTGCCGTCGGGAGATTACGTGGTGCAGGCCGTCCTCGACACGGCGAATAAGTTTGCCTACTACGGCCGGCTGCCGGGAGACATTGAAAGTTCTCCCACGTTGCTGGCGCACTGGACTGCAGGACAGGGCGATGAGCCGCAGCTGACGCTGGTAAAGACGATCCAGCCGAAGACGCGCGATTGGTTGTCGCCGAAGATGACCGCAGCGGAAAAGCAGGGTGCAACCGATTCGATCAAGATGTTCGATTTTGAGAGCCCGGCGCTGACGCAGTTCTGGGGACGATCCATGCATATTCGCGCCTGGGTCTTATTGCCGCCGGGATATAGCGATCATCCGAAACGGCGCTATCCCACGGTGTATTTCACGCACGGCTTTGGCGGAACGATGGAGTACAACAAATTCACTGCGGCGATGTTGTACCAGCGCATGGCGGAGGGCAAGATGCCGCCGATGATCTGGGTGCTGCTGGATGAAAGCAGTCCGCGAGGCACCCACGAATTTGCCGACTCCGTGAACAATGGCCCGTGGGGCCAGGCGTTGACGCAGGAGGCCATACCGGCGCTGGAACGCGAGTACCGCATGGATGCGAAGCCGAATGGGCGCTTCCTGAACGGACACTCGTCGGGCGGCTGGGCGACGCTGTGGTTGCAGGTCACGTATCCGAAGATTTTTGGCGGAACCTGGTCGACCTCGCCCGACCCGAGCGATTTTCATGACTTTACAGGGATCGATCTGTACGCGGCGCACGCCAACGCCTATCGCAAGCCGGACGGCACTCCCTATCCGATCATTCGCGACAAGGGAAAGGTGATGGCGACGTTCCAGGAGCTGACCCAGCTGGAAGATGTGCTGGGGCACTACGGCGGTCAGGTCCGTTCGTTCGATTGGGTATTTTCTCCGCGAGGACAGGGTGGTCGGCCCGAACCCATGTTCAACCACTATACGGGCGATGTGAACCCGGCGGTGGTGGCGTATTGGCAGCAGCATTACGACATTGCGTATCGTGTGGCGCAACAGTGGCCGACGATCGGCCACGATCTTCGCGGTAAGGTCCATCTCTATGTCGGGACGGCGGACACGTTTTATCTCGATGGTGCGGCGCACAGGCTGGACGCGGTGTTCCAGGGTTTGCACGCCGACGAGCACTTCACGTTCATCCCGGATCGCACCCACTTTGATCTCTATCGGATCGGAAACGATCGACTGGGATTGTTCGATGTTATTGCAGGACAAATGTATGCCGTGGCCAGGCCAAAAGCTCATTGGAAAGCGGCGCAAACGACCGCTCCGACGCCGTAAATATATGCTGCAGAATTGGTGCAAAATTGATCGATTTCCGCTAGCCGTTCCCGGTATGGAACGGTATACTTAGGTGTGACTGTGAAACCTAAGGAATCTACCTCCACCCCTGTCGCCCATGCCACCGACCGTCGCATCCTTCTGCTGAAACCACGCGGATTTTGTGCGGGCGTAGTGCGCGCGATTGATGTGGTACAGATCGCTCTGGAAACGTTTGGCGCGCCCATTTATGTGCGTCGGGAAATTGTGCATAATCGCTTCGTCGTCAACGATTTAGCGGCGAAGGGCGCAATCTTTGTCCACGACATCGATGAGGTGCCGGAGGGTGCGCGAGTGATTTATAGCGCTCACGGAGTTTCGCCGGCAGTGCGCGAAATCAGCCGGCAGCGGAAGTTGAAGGTGATCGATGCCACCTGCCCGCTGGTCACCAAGGTGCATGTGGAAGCAGTGAAGTTCGCGCGGCAGGGATATTCACTGGTGTTGATTGGCCATCGCGACCACGACGAAATTGAAGGCACGCTGGGCGAGGCGCCGGAAGAGACCCAGGTAGTCTCGACCGTTGAAGAAGTGGCGGCGCTGGAAGTGCCGAATCCAGAGCGCGTTGCGTATCTGACGCAGACGACGCTGAGTCTGGATGAAGCGCGCGACATTATTCACGCGCTGAAAGCAAAGTTTCCGAATATAGTCGGACCACATTCGCAAGACATTTGCTATGCGACGGAAAATCGTCAGGTAGCGGTGAAGAATGTGGCGCACCAGGCCGACCTGGTGCTGGTAGTGGGATCGAATAACAGTTCGAATTCAAACCGCCTGGTGGAAGTCTCGCGAAATCTGGACACAATCGCATATTTGATTGATGATTCGGAGAAAATTCGTTCGGAGTGGTTGGAGCACGCGAAGACTGTCGCTGTCACTGCAGGTGCATCCGCGCCTGAAATTCTGGTGCAGGATGTCATCAATTACCTGCAGCGAAATGGTTTCGGCGAGGTGGAAGAGGTTGAGGTGATGCCGGAAAATGTTCGATTCGGTCTTCCTCCCGAAATTGTTCGTGCCATCGCAGCCGCGCCGGAGCAACCGGCCACGGTCGCGCCTTAGGCGTCTAAAGCATTGGAGCAGATTCGTATGTGTTTTTCGGGCTAAAGGCCCGAATATGTTTTTTAGCGAACAGCATCCTACTAAAGAGGGACTATAGTTCGTTTGTCGACACTTATGGCCACAGTGAATCAAGCCAAGCACGGCACCACCGTTCGATTCGGAAGGCTCGACGCCGGTCTGGATGAAGTGGAGCAGGCGATTGACGCCTCGCGGGAGCTGCTCTTCTCGCAGCAAGAGCCGGATGGATATTGGTGCGGTGAGTTAGAAGCGGACACGACTCTCGAGTCCGACTACATCATGTTGCATACGCTGCTGGGCACTGGCGACGAAGGCCGGATGCGTCGCACGATCACGGAAATTCTGCGCCATCAGCAAGCCGATGGCGGATGGAGCACCTATACTGGCGGCCCGTCGAACTTGAGCGCGTCTGTCAAGGCGTATTTTGCGCTGAAGCTGATGGGACGGTCTGCGGACGATGCCCCGCTGGTGAAAGCGCGCGAGTGGATTCTGGCCCATGGCGGGGCCACCGAAGTGAACACCTATACCAAGCTGTATCTGTGTTTCTTCGGTCAGTATGACTACAACGCAGTGCCGGCGATTCCGCCGGAGATTGTTCTGTTTCCCAAGTGGTTCTACTTCAACCTGTACGAAATCTCTTCCTGGTCGCGCGCCATGCTGGTGCCGCTATCGATTGCCTATGCGAAGAAGCCGTTCAAGAAAATTCCACAGGAACAGGGAATCGACGAACTCTTTGTCGGCGGTCGCGAGCGCGCCAATCTGAATCTGCACTGGCACAAGAAGATATTTACCTGGAGGAATTTTTTCCTGATTCTCGACAAAATCACACATTGGTCCGAGCGCGTTCATGTGCGGCCTTTGCGTGCGATCGCGTTGAAGAAAGCAGAAAAATGGATCCTGGAGCGCGTGGAGATGTCGGACGGTCTGGGAGCGATTTATCCGGGCATTTTGAATACCGCGATTGCGTTGCGGTGCCTGGGCTATTCGCTCGACGACCCGCAGGTGATTCGCGCATTGGATGAGTTTGAAAAGCTGGGAATCGAGGACGCCGGGATTCCGGGCAAGACCGAGCCTACGTTCCGCATGCAGCCTTGCCGCTCGCCTGTATGGGATACGGCGTACGCCTTGTTTGCGCTGGGCGAAT
>DATJUD010000015.1:0-2962 GCA_035502695.1 Acidobacteriaceae bacterium | reverse complement strand
CAGTTCTATATCTGTCGGCTGCGATCCCGTTCTTCCTGACTGGTCTTTTGTTCTCGGTGGTGTTTGCTCGCGAGACCAGCCGCATCCCGCGACTCTATGGCGCAGATCTCTGTGGAGGCGCACTTGCGTGTTTGGCCATCGTTCCGCTTCTGAACTGGCTGGGCGGACCGAATGTCATCATCGCGGCCGGGATCGCCCTGGCCGGAGCGGGCATGATCTGGGCTGAGTCTGGCGCCATCCGCAGAAATGCGGGCTTGCTGGCTTTGGCTCTGATCGCACTCACGGCTGCGAACTTTTCAGGACGTCTGATCGACGTCGTCTATGCAAAGGGGATGTTCCGCAATCCTGCATGGGTCGAATTTGCACGTTGGAATGCTCTTTCGCGGGTTGAAGTCGACCGTCAGGGTCAGGCAAAAGCAATCGTGATTGACGCCGATGCTTCCACCTACATCATGAATGCGGACGTGTCGCACTGGCAGGGCACTGTGTGGGAACACAATCTCATGTCGGCTCCTCCGGCGCTGGCCAACGTGCTGCGTCCGCACGGAAACTACGCCATTATTGGGCCTGGCGGAGGTGTGGACGTCCTGCGGGCTGTCGCGAATGGCAGCGCCAGCGTCACCGGCATTGAGATCAATCCGATCATTGCGACCACGATTATGCGCGGCCGCTACGCCGACTATGCGCAGCATCTTTATGAGCGGCCTGATGTGCACATCCACGTCACCGACGGCCGTTCATACCTGCGGTCCACACCGCAGCACTTCGATGTCGTGCAGATGACCCTGGTCGACACCTGGGCTTCGACTGCGGCGGGGGCCTTCGCGCTCAGCGAAAACAATCTTTACACCGTGGAGGCCTTTGGCGAGTACTTCGATCACCTCAACCCCGATGGAATCATCGCTATCACGCGCTGGGAGTTTCGCGAGCCGCGCGAAGCCCTGCGCGTCGTCTCGGTGGCGATGGAAGCGCTGCATCGGCTCGGAATTGCAAATCCTGAACGAAATTTCATTGTCGCGGCTCAGGGATCTCTCGATGAAGACGGAATTCCCGTAGTCGTGCTCGCCAAGAAATCAGCCTTTACTCCTGAAGAGGAAGCGGCGGTCAACCAGCACTTCGATCGCTACTCTGAGCTCGAACCCCTCTATCTCCCTTCGCAACCGGGAGACAATCCCTTTTCCAGGCTGATCGCAAGTAACGATCCATATGCGTTTGCGCGGGGTTACGCTTATAACGTCTCTCCGGTCACGGATAACGCGCCGTTCTTTTTTTTCACGCTGAAAGCCGGACAAATTCTAGGTCAAAAGGGTCTTCGGCGGGGGATCGATTGGAAGGTGAACCTTGGGGTGCTTGTACTCTCGCTGGTGCTCGTAATTTCCTGCATCGCGGTGTTGGCTTTTTTGGTTCTGCCCCTGGCACTGCGTCATGGCTCCTCTCGACAGTCTCCGCTACCGCTTCTCTACTTCGTCGCTGTTGGGCTTGGTTACATTCTGGTAGAGATCGCATTTATTCAACGTTTCGTTCTGTTCCTGGGCCACCCAACATACGCCCTGACAGTTGTGATCTTCCTGCTGCTACTCTCGAGCGGAGCCGGCAGTCTGCTCTCGCGCGTGTGGCTGCCGAGCGCGGAAATGGGATGGCTTCCTCTGTTGCTGGTAGTCATCACTCTAACAATTTACGTATTCCTGCTACCCAGTCGTCTCGCGGCTCTGGTCGGGATGAGCATTGAATATCGGCTGCTTGTTAGCGGTGTACTCCTGATCCCGCTTGGCTTCATCATGGGTATGCCTTTTCCAACGGGGTTGCGGGCCCTCGCGGCGTCGCCAGTGCCCGAATTTCCAGCGGGCGGCGCTGCATGCGACAACGCCGTCGAATGGGCATGGGCAATGAACGCCGCCGCCAGTGTTTTGGGTTCCGTGCTGGCGATGGTGATTGCCATCCAATTTGGACTGACCGTCACCCTCGCTTGCGGCGCCGCCGCTTACGTTCTGGCCCTCGTCACCATGCCGGCACTGGTCGGAAAACGCGCTTAATGGCGCGATTGATTTTGTTATCATGCAGCGATGGGCGTGCGAGCGAGAAACTTGCGGCGTTTTGAGCCGTTGCCGCGGTCGGCGCGGCTTATCCTAACTGGCATGATGAGGGAATCGTTTGCCTAGCCAGAAACAGCTCAAGTGGTCGCAGCTCAAAGTTGGGATCACTGTCATCGTCGCGAGCGTCGCGCTGGGCATTCTTCTGTTCTTGATGTCCGGGACGACGGGCCTATTCACGTCCCGCATCACTCTTCAATCCTATTTTGACAATGCGGAAGGGCTCCGGCCCGGCGCCCCAGTTCGATTGAACGGGGTGGATATCGGCAACGTCGCGACGGTTCATAACGTGCATGAAAAGGACAAGCGGCTCACTCCGGTCGAAGTGGTCATGAAAATCAGCAGCAAATTCCAGCACGATGTGCGGCGCGATTCCATCAGCTCGCTCGAAACCGCAGGAGTGCTCGGGGAGACTTATATCGATATCGATAGCACCGAGTCCGTTGGCGCCCCCATAGAAAACGGAGACACGCTCCCCACTCAGGTGCATCCGGACTTCAACCAGGTGGTCCGCGCCAGCCAGGGCACGCTCGAAAATATGGACGCCTTGATTAAGCGCGCCGATCGAATACTGGCATTCGCGGAAAGCGGCAAAGGTTCGCTTGGAAAACTGATTTACGATCCAACTCTCTACAACCGATTCTCCGCAACAGTCGCCGATTTTCAAAAAATCGTCGAACAGGTCGGGAATGGAGAAGGCAGCCTGGGACGTTTGATCAGCCGCAACGATGCGTATGACAAATTCATCGCGACGCTGGACAAGATGAATGCCGTTATCGATGAAATCCAGGCGGGCAATGGAACAGCCGGGAAGATCATTAAGGATCCATCCCTCTATAACAACGCCAATGACACGATCGCCAACATCAAGA